>CAXDQP010000123.1:0-6501 GCA_963991335.1 uncultured Flavobacteriales bacterium | reverse complement strand
ACAGATTGCTCAGAAAGTAGCGCAATTAGAACACCGTTATTACGCCCGAGCCATAGATGCACTGATCCAGGATGCAGCGGCGCAAACTTCATTGCAACATGGGTAAAGTCGTGGTATACACCGACGGTGGAGCGAGCGGGAATCCTGGTCCCGGGGGATATGGAGCATTGCTCATGTCGGGCGAGCACCGCAAAGAAATGAGCGGGGCGTTTCGCCGCACCACCAACAACCGGATGGAGTTGCTTGCAGTGATTGTTGCTTTGGAAGCGCTGAAAAAGCCGGGTTTTGAAGTGGATATTTATTCCGACTCCAAATACGTCGTGGACGCCGTGGAAAAGCGCTGGGTGTTCTCTTGGGAGAAGAAAAATTACAAGGACAAGAAAAATCCAGATTTGTGGAAGCGATTTTTGATTGCATTTCGACTTCACCGTGTCAAATTCCATTGGGTCAAAGGCCACGCGGGCAATCCAAACAACGAACTGGTGGATCGTCTTGCTGTGCAGGCATATCAAACCGGCCATCTGGAGGTTGACGAGGCATACGAAGCACTCAACGGCGCATGAAGCGTTCGGATTTGGGGATTTCTTCATGCCTCGAGCCTTATCTTTGTTGCTCAAACGAAATAACGTATTGAATCATGCGCACGGATCTTTACCAAGGCCACGACTACTACAATTTGGATGACTTGCTCACGGAAGAGCACAAACTCATTCGAGAAACGGCCCGCGAGTGGGTGAAGAAAGAAGTCAGCCCCATCATTGAGGATGCGGCAGAGAAATGTGTATTTCCGCGTCACTTGCTCCCTGGCCTCGGGGAAATTGGTGCGTTCGGCCCCTACATTCCAGAGGAGTATGGCGGGCCTGGATTGGATCAAATCAGCTATGGCCTGATCATGCAGGAACTGGAACGATGCGACAGTGGATTGCGGTCCACAGCATCTGTGCAGAGTAGTTTGGTGATGTACCCCATTTGGAAGTACGGGAGTGAAGAGCAAAAGCAGAAATTCTTGCCGAAACTCGCAACCGGTGAAATGATGGGATGCTTCGGACTTACCGAGCCAGACCACGGATCCAACCCGGGTGGGATGACCACCCACTTCAAAGAAGACGGCGACGATGTCATTTTGAACGGAGCGAAAATGTGGATTTCCAATGCACCTTTTGCCCATGTTGCAGTGGTTTGGGCAAAGAACGAAGCGGGCAGAATCAAAGGGATTCTCGTGGAACGAGGCATGGATGGTTTTACGACGCCGACGATGCATGGCAAATGGAGTTTACGCGCTTCGGACACAGGGGAATTGATTTTTGACAATGTGCGTGTTCCGAAGACGAACATCTTGCCCGGACGCGATGGCCTTGGAGCACCGCTCAGCTGCCTCGATTCTGCGCGTTATGGCATTGCTTGGGGAGCGATTGGAGCAGCGCTTGACTGTTACGATACTGCGTTGCGCTACGCCAAGGAACGCATCCAGTTTGATCGCCCCATCGGTCAATTCCAATTGCAGCAAAAGAAGTTAGCCGAGATGATCACGGAGATCACCAAGGCACAGCTTCTGACCCACCGCTTGGGGCAGTTGCGTGATGAGGGCCGGGCCACTTCGTCTCAAATTTCAATGGCGAAGCGCAACAACGTTGACATGGCCTTGACTGTTGCTCGCGATGCGCGTCAGATGCTTGGAGGAATGGGCATCACCGGTGAATACCCAATCATGCGCCACATGATGAATTTGGAATCCGTTGTGACCTACGAAGGCACCCACGACATTCACTTGTTAATTACAGGTTTGGACGTTACGGGCCTCAATGCCTTTGTTTGATTTCAAACGAGTCGCCATCTTTGAGCACAGGAAATTTAGACCGAAAGTCCAGCAATTCGTTCGCTGACAACGTGACGTTTAGCCAAGCACTTTCGTTCGATGATGTCGATGCCAAGGCATGTCCTTTGGGGTGAAGCACTTGGCTCAGGCCGTTGTGTTCAATTCCATTCCCATCCGTGCCAACGCGGTTAACACCAATGGCATAACATTGATTCTCAATGGCACGAGCTTGCAAGAGGGCCGCCCATGCGTGAATTCTTGCCGCGGGCCAATTGGCCACATAGACCACGACATCGTAAGGATTTTCAACCAAATTTCGACTGAATACCGGGAAGCGCAGATCATAACAAATTTGGAGGTTCAACTTCCATCCGCGCCAGGCGACTGTTGTTGAAGTTTTCCCTGCGGTGTACACCTTGTCCTCGCCGGCAAACCCGAACAGGTGGCGCTTGTCATACCACTCCAAGTCTTGGGTTGGAGAAACGAAAAAACAACGGTTTACGAATCGGCCATCGGATTTTATACGGCACGAAATACTGCCCACAATTGCGGCGTTTTTTCCCCGGCTCCAGCGCCACATGGCTTTGAGCGGTTCAGGCCAACGGTCGGTCTGGTTGATCCACGCATCGTCCCAATCCATCGCGACATGCTCCGGGCGCATGCTGAATCCAGAGGGCCACATTTCAGGCAAGACAATGAGATCAACTTCACCTTTCTGCAGGGACATGTGGTGCTCGGTCTGGTTGATGTTTGCCGCTGCATCTTCCCAGTGAAGAGCGGTTTGAAGCGCGGCGACGCGCAGGTCGGTGATGCCTCGTTTCATTTTCTTTGCAGGGATGGAAGTTGCAGCAAACGATGAATACCGTCCTCCAAAGTGGCTGTGTTTTTTGCGAAGCAGACCCGCACTTTTTGGGGTGGTTTCAGGCTCGAATTTTGCGCGGGATAGAATGGGGAAAGTGGAATCAGCGCGATGCCTATCCCCTTTGGTTGTTTGCACCAAGATTGGGTTACTGTGCGATCATCACGTTCATCGAAAGGACTGTAATCAAGCACTTGAAAATACCCTGCCTCTGCCGGTTCAAATTGCCATTGACTGCCGGCTAAGCCTTGGAGCAGGCGGTCGCGTTTTTCTTGATAAAAGGGTGCCAATTCGCTGAGGTGTGCCTTTCCTGTGGCACTCGATAGAAACCGAGCAATGCCCTCTTGAAATGGAGCGCCCGTGGAAAAAACATCGTATTGGTGGACTTTCCGAATTTCATCGGTCCAATTTTTAGGCGCAATGATGTACCCGATTTTCCAGCCTGTGGCGTGCAGTATTTTCCCGAATGAAGCAGTGACCAAGCAGCGTTCGCGAAGCGCTGGCGAATGCAGGACGGATAATGTGGGCTGGCCATCGTACACCATGGGACCGTATACTTCATCGCTCAAGATCAATGCGTCAGTCTCCTGAACCAAAGCGGCCAATTGATCCAGCTCTTCCGAGGTCCATGTTGCTCCAGTCGGATTGTTGGGGATATTGGTGATGACGAGGCGTGTGTCGGTGGTAATGGCATCAGCAAGCGCATCAAAATCGAAGTGAAAATTGCCGCTTTTCAACGGTACGATTCGAAGCCTCCCGCCAGCCAGTTGCACGGCAGGTTGATACAGATCATAACACGGAGCGAGGACAACAACTTCATCGCCTGGGTGCACGATGGCTTGGATGGCGGCAAAAATCAACGACGAAGCACCTGCACCGATCGTAATTTCGGAATCTGGAGAACAGGCGTGTCCCGTGCGCTTCTCGGTGTCAGCGGCAATCCATTCCCGCAATTTGAGGTTTCCGGCCATGGGAGCGTATTGGTTGTGTCCGTCTCGCATGGACTGATAAACCAACTCTTGGAGTACTGCGGGAGGATTGAAATCCGGAAATCCCTGGCTCATGTTCAGGGCTCCGTGCTGTTGAGCAAGGGCGCTCATTTCGGTAAAAATGGTGGTGCCGACGTCGGGCAATTTGGATTTCCAGTGGGCCATGGTCCAATGTAAGGCTTCAGCGCATGATGGCGAACTTGGTCGTTCCGGCAGAGGCCCCATTTTCATCCGTTGCAAAGACCCGGTAAACCCCGTATCCCGCAGGCTGTCCGTTCCAGTCCAACCCATCCCATACTGCGCGTCCTCCTTCGGACTCCAGCTGGGCAACCACTCGCCCGGCGGATGTTGTGATGTGAACGGTGGATTCGTATGCCAGCCCGTCAATGGTAATCCATCCCTCGAAATCAGCGGTCACAGGATTGGGGTAAGCACGCAATTCATCGATTTCAACAACGAAATTCTTGGCATCGCTGCGCCAACCCATCATCCCGCGATCGGTTCCAATGAGTACTTCGCCATTCCGATGATTGATGGCAATGTCAAAAATCCGGTCACTCGGGAGGGGGCTGTTTTCGGCTTCAAAATGGGCAACTTCAGAAGTTCCATCGGAACTGAGCAAGTACACTCCCGAATTCTGTGTGCCGAGCCATTTTCGATTTCCCCCATCGATGCAAATGCTTTGTATGACTTCGGTTTCAAGCAGCAATTGAAAATTGCCATCTTGCTGGATCAGTATTTGCGAGGCAACGGGATTTTCATTGCTCGCATCGAAGACCAAACTGGGCAAGTAAATCACGCAGGGTCCGGAAGCGGTTCCGACCCAAATTTCGCCGTCCAAATCTTCTTCAATCGAATAAACATCATCCGAGGGCAATCCTCCTTGATTCTCATCCGAGGTTAAAACGCGCCAATCGTCATCGTTGGTGTTTTCGGGTGTTTTGTTTGTGTTGTAAACGAGCAGACCTTGGTTCCGGGGCATGATGCACCAGATGTAGCCGTTTCGCGCAACGAGCACTTGGCCGAGCCAACCGTCATTGCCCAGCGCATTGCCCAAACCCATGGTTTCGAATGAACCGTCTTGAAGACGCACGTGCAGGCCGTTTTCTGCATAAGCATTGGTGAACCAAAGATTGCCGAACGCATCAAAGTCTACGCCGCCAACACCGATGCGAGGGGATCCCCCAAAATCTGCGGATTGCAACGGGCTGTTGGTTGCGTTGAAAATGGTGACAACCTCGTCATTGAGTACTTCGATGAGGCCTTCTTCCCACGTGCCGAAATAGGCATGGTTTGGGTTCAACGGATCAATTGATACGCACATCGGGTCATTGATTCCACTGACATTGTTTTCACCTTCTCCGAGGGTGACACACCGCCAATCATTGCCTTGAAAACCATAAAAACCGTGCTTGTGGTACATGCTGGTCCAGGTGGCATCGATGCCGCCAGAGGCAATCCACACCCGGTCATTCCAGGCGTCAATGTCCCGGACCAACGGCACAGGTGGTCCATCCAACACCCAGTGGCCATCCTGTTCTTCACCGGTGATGTCCATTTTCAAGAGGCCTTGTTGATTGTTTGCGATGAACAAGTCTTGAAAATTTTCAATCGTCTCGTCTCCGACAGCTGTGGTTTTGTTTTTGAACGCCATGTCGCGTACTCGGAGCGGAATCCCATCCGCGGCATAGTCCAATTGCACTTGCTCCCAATTTGCATTGAACAATCGAATGGACTGAAAGTCAGCGATGGCAATCCGCCAGTCGGGATTGCTCGCATTGATTTCGGTTGTCTCAAGGTCCAGCACAACACCGCTTTCCCAACCTGGAAATGCAGACCATAAGCCGTCATTTAATAGCCACAGTTCGTCTGGATTTGACGCCTCTCCGGTTTTCATGTGGAGCACGACATCCCCGTCCGGTGCAAATGCAACATGGGCATACGAAGCGGTTTCGAGTGGAATGTCACTCCACCGGGTCCAAGCTTCTGGCGAACTCAGAAATGGGTGGTCCGTAGGCGCTTCAAAAACACCGGCATCGGTCCAAACAACATATACGGGGGCCGAATCTTCTGCGGCGTGTACCGCAATACCAGCGCATCGACGGAGATTTTGTTGTCCTTCAAGGTACCACGTATCCCGGACATCGAGCGAGCGGATGTTCATCGCAACAATCCCGAAACCACAGGCGGCATAAATCATGTCAGGGTCATTGGGCCCTCCCCACAGCAGTTGAAGAATCGACTTGTCACCGATGAGATTGCTCTGTGGAATGTCATTGAATGTATACAGCCAGTCGCCTGAATTGGAAAACAAGTCTAATTTTCCGGAGGCATAACCGACCATGAGGATTTCACCATCCTCATCCCAAGCCAGCGCTGTGGGGTTGCTTTCGCTCATGCCTTCTACGGTAGTGAGCCGCTGCAGGCTATTGTCGTTTTCGTGGTAAAGAAACAAGGCTTGTTCTGTGCGCACAGCCCAAAAGGCGGTTCCTTCCGATTCGCTTTGGCAATGGACCAATTCTTGCGTTTGGTGGTAGGGAAAGTAATCCGACCAAGACCCAGTTGGTCTATTTTCTTGGCCATCGGCCTCGACCGAGTTGGAGAATTGTCCGAACACCAATGAGCTGCCTTGCGTTGCTAGCGCGATGCAGATCAAGGTGATGTTCCGGTACAGTGGGCAGATGTTCATGGGGTTCTTCAGCTCTTCTTGGCACAAACGTTACGCCTCAAAGTTCGGGATATTGCCTTGTCGTCACGAATAATTTTTCCAGCGAAACGATTCAGATCCATGGGTCTCCAATTGGTCCAAAGCCGTTTCATCAGACAATGCATAAGTG
>CAXDQP010000122.1:0-6560 GCA_963991335.1 uncultured Flavobacteriales bacterium | reverse complement strand
GATTTTCGATCGTTGGGGGCGCATGGTGGTTGAGGCATACGATGCCTCCATGCGATGGCAGGCTGGCTACGAGGGCGATGAGACATATGCAGGTTATTTCGTCCAAAACTCCATTTACCACTATCGATTGACCTTCAAATGGGGTACAGATCAGGGCATATCGGTCAGGACTGAGACGCAGTTGGGGTGGATCAGTGTACTCCGGTGATTTTAACATTGGAGCTGGGTTTTTGTGCTTAATATTGCTGAAACTCGAACCTCATGCATGGATATGATTTGATGAAAAATGCAGTCGCTATTGCACTCATTTGTACCAGTTTTGGCGGTGGACAGTTGCTTTCACAGACGACTGCCAACGAAGGAAATACGACTGCGGAGATTGAGACTGCGGATCGATTTGTTCGCATTGTTTTGAACGACGGAAGCGTGAGGTTGGGGCAAATGTTGAGCGAAAACGCAGATGTCATCCGCTTGCAAACGAAGAATTTAGGGGAGTTGAATATCCCCAAATATTTGGTATCTCAAATGATGGATCTTACCGCTTCGGAATACGATCGTTTGAGCACTTCCCGTGCCGGTCGCACGGGGCGAATCAATCCTCAGTCAAGCCGTTATTTCTTTGCACCTTCGGGCATACAGTTGAAGCAAGGGGAGGGCTATTTCCAATCCAATATCGCGCTGAATTCTGTGAGCATAGGTGTCACTGATAATATCACCGTGGGTGGGTTGCTGTCGTTCGTAGGTGCTGGCGCATCCCTCAAGGTGGGCAAAGAAATTGCGGATGGGGTGTATGCTTCTTTTGGGGGGATTGGCTTCAAGGATTACATCGGAGAACTGGATCGTCCGATTGGGTTGATGTTTGCGAACATCACTTGGGGGACTGAGGATAGAAACTTGACTTTGAATATTGGCACAGGGACGAAGTTGGAGACGGGTATCGCCCCACAGACGTGGGCCATTACAGATTCGATTGTGTATGATTGGGATCCAAATAATCCGAGATACGAGTATACAATCTCAGAGTATGACCAGGGTTGGGTGCGTCCGTTGCTTATCAGTGTAAGCGGGATGGTGCAGATTTCCGATTTTAAATGGTTGATCACGGAGAATTATTACATCCAAAACATCCGCTATGCCACGGCAGTGACTGGATCAGCGATGACAACTTTCAGTGATCCCATATACCTGAGCCCCAGAAACAACAGCAACGACGGGGTGGCGATTTTGTCGGTGGGCATTCGCAACCTGAGTCGCCGCAACGGCTGGCTTTGGGATTATGGAATGGTCGGAGTGATTGGTGACGACTTTGGCTTCGGAGCCCCTTGGGTGTCTGCGACGCTGCCGTTTTGACAGGCCACCTATAGTTCACCCATTTCACCCGAGCGGTAGGCTCGAAAGCACCAATCGATTTGTTCTTTGGTGTTCATGACGAAGGGTCCGTATGAATAGAACGGTTCGTCGAGCGGTTTTCCGCCGAGGATGAGGAATTCACTGCCCGCTTGAGAGTAAAACCGGAGCAAGTCACCATTCCGCTCATAAAGAGCGAGTTGCGCATCTTTGACCAACGTGCGTCCCTCGGTTTCTATGGTTCCTTCAACAACATAGACGAATGCATTATCACCATCCTGGACTGGCACATCCAGTCGGTGCCCAGCTTCTAGTTTCACGTGGTAGTAAAAAGCAGGTGAATGTGTCTCAACGGGGGCAATTTCCCCATGCAATTCTCCCATAAGGATTTGAATGCGGTGCCCTTTGTTTTCAATCACAGGAAGTACCTCTGGATTGTGGATGAACGTTTCAGGGTTCCGGAATTTTTCATGAGAGGGCAAGTTGAGCCAGATTTGAAATCCTTGGACAGTGCCACCATGTCGCCGCAATTCATCATCGCTGACCTCTTCGTGAATGGCTCCCCTGCCCGAACTGAATAGCATGAATTGTCCCTTGCTGTAGACGATGTCATTATTGATCGAGTCCGTGTGACGTCCACTCCCTTGAACGAGGAAAGTAGTCGGAACGACTCCGGCGTGAGGATGCGCCTTGATGTCCATCCCAATCTCACCGGGATTGACTTGAAATGGGCCAAACTCGTCCAACATGACGAAGGGAGAAACCAGGTCGCTTTGTCCTCCTCCAAATGCCCTCAGGACGGGTACATTTTGTACCATGGTGCGATTGGAGTCGAGCACCTGTGCCACAATTCGCTCTCCTTGCACGGCATACATACCCGAGGTGGAGAATACCGAACGCGGAATAGCCACGGATGCCCCAATGATTGCTGATTTTCGGATGAATTCATGTCGTAGCATGAGCCAATTTAGTGGATTTTGTGCTCTGATTGTTTCGCCTCGATTAACATTTGACCGTGTTAAGCTTGCTCAATCGTTTAGAAAGTAGATACATTCGTTGCTCAAGAAACTTAGATTAGATGAAACATTATTTACTCCTTCTAACAGCCGTCATAGCGGCAACTTGCCTGCAAGCGCAAAACATTAAACGCGAAACCATGCAGGTGGAATACATAAGCAGACCAAGCGAACCCATTCCATCTGATGTCGTCAACTATGAAGTCGTCGTAAATCAGGTGTACAAAGGCATCTACGAAGATGAATTGGCACAATGGGAGATCGATACGAAAGTGGCGCAAGAGCAGTATGATAAAGATGCTGAGGCTTACAATTCCAAAGGCACTGGTGCAAAGATTTTAGAGCGAGCCTTGTTGGACGAGAAGAAGCCGACGCTTCGCTTGCCTGCAAAGCCTATTCGCACAGAAAAAATCTTCGAACCCAATATTGTTGGTTCGAAAATCAATATGGAAGGGATGACGAGAACAGCAGGCGGAGCGTTGGTGACTCTGGAGATTCAGCAGTTCGAGAGCATGCCATATGAAGATCAACAGCAAGAGATCAAATCCAAGGACGGGAGTGTTTCCTATAAGTATTACCGAACAATGAAATACCGACAATTGCTCGGCATGTCACTGTCCTTGCCTGATGGTTCTGTGGTGGCTGATGAAGTGCTTGGAGATCAAGACCTCTACTCCACATTTACCAGCAACAAATACAGCTCCAAGTCTGCGTTGAACAAATCATGGGACCAGACAGCCATCAATGATCGCTTGAGCATGACTGCGGTTCAAGCAGGAGCTGATGCGGCGAATATGATTTTGAATGATCGCTTTTGCTTTTCAACCAAGAAGCGTCCAATGACGATCTACCACGCGAAGACGACAAAGAAGTTGGACTACACAGATTTAAACAATGCTGCGTTTGACATGGAGATTGCCATAGAGAAATACATCAGCAATACAGAAGCGGCAATGGCAGGAATCGCTGAATGCGCGAACGTCTGGACAGCAGCACTCGAAGAAGCAGATTTCGACAACAAAAAGGCCCGCATCAACAAGAAGGTTGCGGGTCTGCTCTACATCAATCTCATCAATGCCAACATCTGGCTCGAAGAGTATGACAATGTGGACGTTTTATTCGACCAAATGCGTCGTGTGCCCACAAAGAAGGGGGCAGAAGGAACTGCAGAAGGTTTGGATACCTTCTCGGAAGAACAGCGCCGACGCAAAGAAATCAATTCATGATCACGCTCTGGTGAGCATGCCAGCGATGCTTAGCGCTGGATTACAAGCTTGAATGCATTTGGCCCGGAGCGCACCACGTAGGTGCCTTCGGGCCATTCGCTTGTTAGGACTTGAACGGTGGTTTTTTGAGCGGCCATTCCTGAGGATGGCTGGCTCTCCCAGACGGCTTGTCCCATGGCATTAAACACGCGAAAAGGCCTTGGTGCAGGCATCTGGAAAGTAAAGGATTCGTTCGCTGGATTCGGCCAAAGTTTGAAGGCATCATCCGGTTGAAGCAATTCTATATTAACGGCTCCTGCTTCGAAAGAAGGCGAAATAGTCGAGCATCCATCGAAGAAAACTTCGGCGGTAAAACTCCCGTCAACATTCGGAGCCCATTCGTTCCCAGTCCCAACAAAGCCATCGTCCAAGAACCAAGCAATGGAGTCGGCATAAGGAATGTTTCCGAGCGACACAGATAACAAGCCACCATTGCTGACGATCGACACCGCGGCGTCTTCCGGACACGGCACGAAGCGAGCGCGGAACAAATCGTTGGTGAAGAGGGGAACAGAGGTGATTCGGGTATCTGCATTCATGTCGCCGGCTAAAATGTGCTGGTTGTTATCCCAGCTGTCAAACATCCAACCTTCCGTTGCAATTGCTTCCAATTCGATTGGACATTCCTCGAAATAAATCCCCTGCCAGGGGAGCGGTCCCGGGGTGATCGTGTTGACCCGAACCGCGCCTGCAGGTGGAGGAAAAACATCCAACGTGCAGTTGTAATCCGCGGGCAATCCAAAGCTGTTTTTCAGGTGAGTCCGTGCGGTGTTGACTCGGTTCGAATTATGAGATGTCAAATTGCTGATTGCATTGAGCCAGCTTGAATAGGTCGCAGGAGAATTCCATCGGTCGATGTGGTGGGGCATGGTGCCGCTCATCATGGCCAAGGTTTCCGAGACTTCAGTGTTGAAATTCAACGGCTGGAACATCGTGTTGATTAGATCCGCATATCGGTTGATGAAACGCAGTCGGAAGGCATTGTTCAGCAACACTTTATCAAACATGTTGCTGTGCACAGAGGGATAATCCGGATTCCGCGCCCAATCGATGAAGTTGTCGTTGACGTTGGCACCGAAGAAGCCAAACCCCGCATCCGTATCGTACATCAAATACCGCCAAGGCTGATCGGGTGCCGCACGGAAAGTTTTGATGTTGTTCAGGCCCCAAGCCAACCCCAGCCAATCGGTGTTTTGGGCGTACGTTTCAAAGACAAAGTAGTCGATGTAGTTTTTGACGTCAAAGTGCTCTTCAAAGGCGCTAAAGAAACTCGTGCTGTAGGGCGATGCGGCCAAGAGGGCCGTCGTGCCATCGAGAAAATCTTGGTCGGATCCAGCGAGCACAGTCGTCGGTGAAAGAAGGTCCACATCGTCCTTTTCGACCAAGAATTCATTGGCGATAAAATGTTCATCCGTTTTTTGCCGCACGCCATAGAGGCCCCAGAATTCTCCGTTGAGGTAAAGGATGGCCGGGCGCCAATTGCTCGCTAAGATGTTCGTGCGTCGTGCCATGCGCGAATACATCGCATCTTGCAGTTTGGTTGCCCAGCTATGTTGACCGCCATTTCGCAAATTCAGATTATTGAAGGAAGTAATTTCCGGCGTGTCGTCAAAAATGGGGTAATCGAAATCGCCGGTATACTCCCCTCGAAAATCGAGGCGAAACGATCGCTGCGGTTCAGCCCTTGACCAGCCCCCGTGGATTTCCAGATCCAGGTTCTCCTTGAGTTGGGAGGTGCCACTTGCGTCGAAGTACTCCAGCCGGGCAAACCGTGACCAAGGCTCCCAAAAGTTCGCGCCGAAGTAAGGGTAATCCGGACCTGCATTTGGACCATCCACATAGATGCCCGTGTTCCAATCCCACAAGTGATCTTCATTGGTGATGATGGAAAAGGTCGGCACTTCGGGCGTGAATTCATCAATGATATAAGTAAAGTCACTGACTTCGCTTGGGATGGAATTGCCCTGGGAATCCCACGCCCGGACACTTAGAACGGTAGTTGCATCAAACGCCAACCCTCCTTCTGGGAAAACCGGGTCCGTATTGGTCGGGTAATCCCCATTCGTGGTGTAGCGCACCGTTTGCTCCGCACTCGGATTGTCAATGTGCACAGCGAGCGGTGAGTCGTACCAGCCAGAAGGGTAGGTGGCGTAGACTTCCGCTTCGAACCCGTCGAAGCAGACGCCATTGTTGGCCTCGCCGGGAGATGGGTTTTCGAAAATGCACCATTCGGAGAGGCTGCCTTCCGGTCGCCCCACGGACAGACCATAGACAAGGTCAGGATGCAAGGGTAAGGCATCCATTACTTCACCATCAGCATCATACCAAACCACCGATTCACCCGGGCTTAGCTGAAAGGAGGTGTGCAGCAGAGCGTCATACTCTGCCCACCAGGAGGGCGGGCTGGGCCAAGAGGTGTCAAGGCCATCTTTGCGCGTCAACCCCAAAAAAGGTCGAATCGAGAGGTCACTTGATTCAGCTCCACTGTTGTGCACTTGGACGGCAAACACGTTATCACCTTCCACCAACCACGAGTTGAACTCTGCAGCATCGGTTAAGGATTGTTCAGGCGCGTTACCTTGGTAAAGATTGGCTTCGACCCACGTAGTGGCGAAATCGTTGAAATTGCCCATTACTCCTGACATACTCGCGGAACGTGCTATTTCAACGCCATTGATGTATGCGATGTATCCATCGTCATAATCAACTGCGGTGGATAAATAACCCCAGTCGAGTGGATCGTCGATTGAAAAGGTGCGTCGCAGGAAAATCACATCGGCGTCAACCACCGTGGCATCGTCTCCATCGCCAAAACCAAAACCTCCAGGTCCGGTATCCCAAGAGCTGTCATCGAATCTCGGCATCCGCCAATTTGTGGGGAGATTGGACGTCGGGAGCTGGTAGTGCCATTCGTCCGAATCCAATGCAGGAC
>CAXDQP010000121.1:0-6593 GCA_963991335.1 uncultured Flavobacteriales bacterium | reverse complement strand
GTCTTTCCGTCGCGGTGGACTTTTTCGATGATGCCGTTGGCCTCTCCCTTCTCGAAACACCAATTGCTGATCCAAGCTCTGTTGAGCATGTGCGCGTCTTCAATGTTGGCACCCAATTCCAGGCGACGCAGCTGAAGCATCATTCCGTTTCGGATGTAACTGTCATATTCAGCTTTGCCCGTTTCCAACGATTCCATCAATCCCAACTCGAGCATCTTCTCGTCCAGCATGAAGTACAATGCCACCAAGTCAGCACGGCCCTCTTCTAGCGTGGAACTGTACTCCTTGATCGTCTGCTTTGGCTCTCCGACTCCTTCTTCCAGCTTGCCGGAAGCATGGCCAATCACTTCATGCATGGCCGTGTGCAATTTGCCCGCCAGCGCACTGTGCGCTTGGCTCATGTTCATTTCCAGATCATCGTGCGCGAACTCATTCAAAATGCCCCCACCACTCGCACGATCATAGGCTTCAACAATGTTACCTAAGCTGACGGACTTGGATCCATGCACCACGCGAATCCAGTTGGAATTTGGCAAATTCACTCCAATCGGAGTGCTCGGCGAAGCATCTCCCGCCTCACCCGCAACGTTTACAACGTTGTACGTAATTCCGACCACTTCGTCCTTCTTATGTTGCGGCATGAACGGCATGTTGTCTTCGAACCATTGGGCATTATCCATCAAGACTTTCATGCGCTCGCTTGCGTCAAAGTCCTTGATCTGAACCACGGTTTCGTAGCTTCCCGTGTATCCCAATGGATCATTGTATACCTCCACAAAGCCATTGATGTAGTCCACGTCCCCTTCCGTATCCTGCACCCAGTTGATGTTGTACAGTTGCCACTTCTCCAGATCACCTGTCTCGTAGTACGCGATGAGGTTTCGGAACGCTGCAGCCTGCTTATCATTTTCGGCGTATTGAATTGCTTGATTTAGCCAAAAGACAATTTGCGCCATCGCTTCACCATACAATCCACCTACATGGTAAACCTGCTCCTCGATTTCGCCATTGGCATTTTTCACCAATCGTGAATTGAGGCTATACTCTACCGGTGTTCGATCACCATCTTCGACGATGCTCGCCAAGTAAGCTTGTGACTCTTCAGTTGTTACGTCCGGAGCATAAAAATTTACCGCTGACCCCTCGACCAGGCCCTTCGATGCATCCTGTTCTACTTTCTTCGACTCCACCGCAGGATCAAAAATGACCGCGCGAAGTTCATCGCTTACTGCTCCTTCGGTCGCTACCAACGACTCGTCGAAGTACGCCTCTGAAAATTCGGGAAGCAATTTGGTATTCGCGTAATGGTGATGAATCCCATTCGAGAACCAAATACGTTTGAGGTAAGTTTCGAAACGGTTCCAACCCACAGTATTCTTGTCCCCATCGAAACCTGTATATATGCCCTCAAGAAGATTCCGCACACGGAGATTGTAGCGGTTGTTTTGATCGTACATGATGTCGCGACCGCTTAATCCTGCCTGATTGAGGCAATAAACCAGCGCCTTTTGGCGATTGTCCAATTTGTCCCATCCCCCGACTTGATACCGCACAATCTTGAGGTCAGCAAACTGTTCCGTCTGCCAGACAAAACCATCCTCATCGGCTGCACTGGCGCCTTTTGATTCAGAAACCATTGGGCTCCAGTCGTTTTCAGCCGTGCCTGCTTCCGAAGAAGGGGTTCCACATCCTGAAAATAGAAACGCCGCAAGAGCGAAGCAAAACGTTGAAAGAGTCGATAATTTATCCATGACTTGGGTTGTTGAGTGTGGCAAGTTAAGGAAAGTGAGAAGCATTTGTGCGGCACCTATCTTTGAACCGTGAGAAGATTTGCTCGACTCTTGCTGCGCAATTTCTTGGCGCCATTTGCAATCACTATGCCTGTGGCATTGTTTATTCTGGACATGCAATTCCTATGGGTATATGCCGATGACCTTATTGGGAAGGGCTTGGAACCCTGGGTGATTGGTGAACTGATGCTTTACGCTTCGGCTCGATTGGTCAATCTTGCCCTGCCCCTTGCCATTCTGATTGCTTCAATTATGGCCATGGGTTCACTGGCCGAAAAAAATGAGTTGACCGCGCTCAAATCAGCCGGACTCTCCCTGCCACGCATCATGCGGCCATTGACCATTACAATGGTTGCCATTGCCTGTGGAGCTTTCTGGTTTTCCAATGCCGCTTGGCCAGTTGCCAATTTGAAATTCCGTGCGTTGCTTTTCTCAGTGACCAAACAAAAACCTGCTCTCAACTTGACCGAAGGGGCATTTTACAATGGGATTGAGGGATTTGCCATTCGGGTTGATGAAAAAACCGAGGACGGTACCTTGAAAGACATTCTGATCCACGATCATCGGGAAGGAGAAACTGGTGTTTCTCGGGTGATCCGAGCTTCTTCGGGAAGGATGGAGCAAAAAGCGGACAGACTGCTTTTAACCCTTCATGATGGAGCGAGCTACGAAGAGGACTTAGAACAATCCAAAAGGCGAAAAGAACGATTGCACCCCCACATAGCGTCAAAATTTGAACGACAAACCTTCGAAATCGATATGACCTCACTGGACTTCAGCAAGGTGGATGAAGGGCTGTTTAAGCGTGCACATGAAATGATGACGGTGCAGCAGCTGCAAACCGCTATGGATTCTCTGGAGAGCTTGAACCAAGACAAACAACGGAACATTGAAGACTTTGGAGCGCGACAAACCACTCTATTGCGGGATACGATAGAATTAAAAACATTAGGGGTCACCAAGGCCAGCTCGAGCATCTTAGAAGTGCTGAGTCCCACAGAACAGCGCATGGCATTTGACGGCGCTCGGAGCCTCGCACGAAATGCCCTGCAAGGCACCGCCACAGCCCATGAAGAAATTCATTCATAAAAACCCGCTCAGGAGCGGCATGCGATTGAGTGGCACCGAAAATTTTTCCTCTCTCTCAGTTGCATTCTGTTGTTTTTCATTGGAGCCCCCCTTGGCGCAATTATTCGCAAGGGAGGCCTCGGCATGCCAACCGTATTGGCGATCATGATCTTTCTCGGTTATTACATCCTTTCAATCGTGGGTGAGCAAATGATTCGAGCAGGAAGCATTGAACCTTGGCTCGGCATGTGGATGAGCACTTTTGTGCTGTTTCCATTGGCATTCTTTCTCACGTGGAAGGCTTCCAGGGATTCGGGTAAAATTTCGTTTGCCCTGCGAAAGCCTCGGACAACGCAAACCATTAGCTCTTAAATTTGGCCCCTTAAACTCATGCGTTAATGCGAATACTTCAACTCTGCCATAAACCTCCTCGACCGAGTAAAGATGGTGGATGCAGGGCAATGGATGCGTTGACTCGTGGTTTGTTGATGTCCGGCAAGCATGAGGTTAAAATTCTGACCGTCGCCACCGAAAAGCATCCTTTTCAACCCGATGAACTCGACACAGAATACTTACAGGCCACACAAATCGAAGCCATTCATGTGGATACAACGCTGAGAAAACTGGATGCGCTTTCCGATTTGGTTACCGGAGACAGCTATAATATTTCTCGATTTTATTCGCTTGATTTTGAGCGAATTCTGACGGAAGTTCTCCGAAAAACAGCATTTGATCTGGTTATTTTCGAGAGCATATTCACAGCCACCTACCTGAGGACAGTGCGCAAGTATTGCGATGGGATTGCGATGCATCGTGCGCACAACATTGAGCACCGCATTTGGCAGCACCTCGCCCAGGAGACTGAGCCGATGACCAAGCGACTCTACCTGCAGTGGCTTGCCGATCGTCTCGAAGAATACGAGATCAATGTCATGCATGACTTTGATTCCATCGCAGCAATTTCTGAGGATGACAAAAGACATTTTGAAGCGATGGGATGTTCGGTGCCCATTCATGTGATGCCATTTGGCCTCGACGTTGCTGAATTGCCCCCAGCTTCACAGGGTCCTGTTCATCACGTTTTTCACCTAGGAGCCATGGACTGGCGCCCCAACATTCAAGGCATTCGATGGTTTATTAGTCGCATTTGGCCGTTGGTCCTGCAGCAGGTTCCGAGTACTAAGCTTTGTTTGGCCGGACGAAATTTCCCGGAAGATCAACCCTGGCTTGACACCCCCAATGTAGAGGTCTTGGGCGAAGTTCAAAATGCGTGGGACATGATGACCAGTGATGGCATCATGATTGTTCCGCTGTTGAGTGGCAGCGGCATGCGCGTGAAAGCCATTGAAGCCATGGCAGGTGGCCGCCCCATCGTATCAACGACCACTGGAATGGAAGGCATTGCAGGAAATGACCGAGAGCACTTTCATCTTGCCGACACACCCCAAGAATTTGCCACCCGAATCGTCGAATTGCTGAGCAACCCCGAGGAGGCAGAATCGATTGGAAAGCGGAGCCGCGCATTCGTTATGGAGGAATTCGAAAACCAATCGATCGTGAATAAAATGCTGGAACAAATCGCACATTTGGAGACGCTTTGAAAATCCTATTCATTACATCACGATTTCCTTGGCCGCTGGATAAAGGAGACCGCGTTCGCGCCTACCACCAAATGCGAATGCTGAACAAAGAGCATGAGGTCTATTTGTTTACCCTTACTGAAGAACATCCTTCGAAGGAAGCCCAAATGGCCTTGAACCAAGTCACCACTGGACTAAAGTGGTACAAAATGAATCGGTTGAAACGATGGGCAAGACTAGCTTTCGCTGCACTTAGTTCACGTCCTTTTCAAATCCACTGGTTTTATCAGCGCAGAGCCGATCATGAGCTTCATCTATGGATGAACCAATTGAGCCCCGATGTCATTCACTGCCAACTTGTGCGCATGGCCGAGTATGTGCGAAACGACCATCAAATTCCGAGGGTATTGGATTACATGGACGCACTCAGTGCTGGAATGAATCGAAACGCAGCGCTCCGTCCGCTGGTTTCACGATGGATCTTTCAATTGGAGGCCCGACGACTTGCCCGATATGAATCCATTGTATTCGATTATTTTGATGGACAAACCATCATTAGCAAAGCCGACCGCAAACTCATCGCGCATCCGAGTAAAAATGCAATAGATGTCATTCCCAATGGTGTTGATTCCGACCATTTCAACATCGGCAATGCCATCGAGAAAAAAACCAATCCAAAAGCTGTAATTCTGTTTACTGGAAATATGAGCTACCCTCCAAATGTCGATGCAGCCAAGTTGCTTGTCAATGACATTTTACCCAACATTCAGACACCTCAGATTCAAGTCGTGATTGCTGGAACTAAGCCCACGCTCGAAGTGCAAAAATTGGCCAATGACCAAGTCATAATTACGGGATGGGTCGAGGACTTAAGAGCTGCATACGCCTCTGCTGATGTATTTGTTGCACCCCTGAGAATAGGAACAGGCCAGCAAAATAAAATTCTGGAAGCAATGGCGATGGAACTCCCTTGCATCACCACACCCCATGTATTGAGTGGGTTTCCAGAGCATGATACCGCTGCGCCACCTCTGTTGTTGGCCGAAAGCCCTGTAACCACTGCGCATGCCATTGATGAGCTTTTATCAAACAAGCAAAAATGTATGGTCATCGGAAAGGAATCACGCCTGTGGATTGAAAAAAACAGCTCTTGGGCAGCACAAGCTCGGCTACTTGAGCAGTCCTTCGTAAATTCGACCTTATACAAACCTGAAGAAGCCACATGGAAAATCAAGAGATGAGTTTCGTCGCTGGAATCCCTACCCTGGACATACAGGACTTCACGAAGGGCAATCAAGAACAGCGAAAAAAATTCGTAAGAGACCTCGGAGACGCATACGAAAGCATCGGATTTGTTGCCATTCATGGCCATGGAGTTCCGGACTCCCTGATTGAAGATTTGTACGCACAATCTCAAAGCTTTTTCGGATTGAGCTCGAAACAGAAAAAGGCATACGCGCGACCTGAAACCAATAACCAACGAGGCTTTGTGCGCATGGGCGTTGAACATGCGAAAGACAGTGAAGCCGCCGACTTGAAAGAATTTTGGCAGGTTGGGCAACCGAATCCCCCTTCGGATGCGGACTTGATACATTTCCCGCCAAATTTGAAAGTGTCAGAAACACCCGAATTCAAAGCTACAGCTGAACGAGCGTTTGAAGCATTGGAGAATTTAGGGCAAATCATGCTCCAGGCGATTGCGATTCATCTGAGAGTGGAAGAATCCTACTTTGAAAGTTGGGTTGCTGGAGGAAATTCCATTTTGCGAGCCATACACTATCCCCCCATCACTGGGGAACCGGATTCTGCCGTCCGTGCTGGCCAGCATGAAGATATCAACCTCATCACCTTATTGGTCGGCGCATCTGCATCAGGTCTCGAAGTATTGCGCCACGACGATACGTGGGTTCCGGTCAAAGCCTTGCCAGAGCACATTGTCATCAATGTTGGAGATATGCTGCAGCGGCTGACCAATCACCAATTAAAATCAACGACGCATCGTGTCGTTAATCCGCCGCGCAGCGAATGGGGCAAACCGCGCTTCTCCATGCCCTTTTTCTGTCATCCAAGACCGGAAATGCGTTTGGACGCAATGCCGCATTTGATCCCCGATGGTGAGACGGCTGCTGAGGAGCCCATTAGCGCTGGTGAATAC
>CAXDQP010000120.1:0-6605 GCA_963991335.1 uncultured Flavobacteriales bacterium | reverse complement strand
ATATTTCTCCGGGCTCCATGGCGTAGAGTAGGAAGAATAAGTAGGGGTCGAGATAATCGGATCCGAACAACGTGCCGCCGTCACGCGGGTTGACCACTCGGCCACCTTGATTGCGGGTTTCTTCTCGGGTGGAGTGGTTCAAGATGGCGTCTTCCACCGTTGATTCGCTGCTCTCGATTTGCGCCATTACGTCATCCATGTCATCGCCCATGGCTTCCAAGGCGATGGGGTCCACCTTCGCAGATACCAGCACGTGGCAAGCACTGAACGATTGTCCGCGCCGGTCGGTTACGCGGAGAAAGTGGAAGCCAAAATCTGTTTCGAACACCGGGGACATGTCACCGATGGGGGTATCAAAAGCAGCGGCCTCGAATTGGGGAACGAATTGGCCGCGGCCCACGTTTTCGTAACAACCGCCCTTGTATTTGCTGCCCGGATCTTCGGAATAGCGCGATGCCGCGAGCGTAAGGCTCATTTTGCCCGTGGAAACCAACGTACGAATGGAATCCAAGAAGTTTCGGACGTCTGCTTTCTGACCCTCGGTAATGGCCGGTTGCATAACAAGTTCGCGGTAGCGGACGGCCTCGGGAATGAGCGGGAGGCTGTCGGCCGGTGTGGATACAAAAAGCTGGTTGACTTCGGCGGGAGTGGCGCGCACTTGTTGGTTGATTTCGGCTTGCATGCGGCCAGCGAGCAATTGCTCGTAGACCGGAGCTTCAAATTCAGCTTTCCACTCACTGACGGACTGACCGTACTCTGCTTCGAATGCCTCGACCGTGCCAAACATTTGGATGTAATAGGCGAGTCTTCGCTCAATTTCGTCCATCACTTCTGCCGGGGTCACTTCGATACTGTCCAATCGGGCTTGGTGCACCAAAAGCTTTTGGAACAGTAAGTCTTCGATCAAGTTGCAGCGTTGCACTTCGGTCAATTCCCGCATGGATTGTCCGGTTTGCGCCATTTGAGCCTTCATGGCGAAGGCCTGAGCTTCTACTTCACTCTCTAAAATAATGCCTTCTCCTACGACTGCGACAATGGCGTCAATCGGGGTGTAGGCGGCGGTAGCTTTGGCTGCCTGTTCGCCATCTTGTGCATTGCCAATCGAACTCAAGGCGGTGAAAGCAAGTGCAAAGAAAACAATGAATCGCATGGTGTTCTGTGATGAGCGAGCGAAGTTAAGTTGAATTGCAAGAGTCACCCAAGGCCTTTCAAGGATTATCCGTAAGAAAGGTTAATAGGTGGGTTAGCCCTCCACAGTCGATGCTTGCTTTTGGCCTTTCTATGCCCCTATTTCTATTAAATGTAGAACCTACCTGAAACAACATTTGCACAAGTCCTTTTATGTCCATGAATCGCTGATGCAGTGTAGCTAGAACAGAAAAAAGAAAGCGCAACATGCCCGATTTGCCTTTTTCTTGTTTGCTATGTTTATTTCCGTGTGCAGCAATGCCTGCCAAAAACCAAAGTCTACCAAAACCATGCCTTATTTCGATGCATTAAGCAATACGAATAAGTTTTCTGTACGGTGCATTGCCAATGCAGACGACACGTTCAGTTCCATGAGTCAAGCCATGAGCAAAACGAGGACGACTGCGCTTCTGGCGCTCGCCTTTGCTGCTACCTTTGGCGCGGCATTGCTGTCGAGCGCATCAGCTCAGACCACCATTTTTTCGGAATATTTTTCGGATGATTTGAACCAGAGCAACACGGCAGTCGATGGCTGGAACTTGGTTGCGAATCCTTACCCCGTGCCGGTGAATCTGCCGGCTGAGACGCTCTACGAGGGCCGTTTTGTGCTTCACTTCACTTCAATGCCATGCCGGCGATGGAGTTGACGAGTACGACGTGCGACGGCTTGGACATCGCGGAATTGGAAGGCGATTGGGACGCCTGGGACGTTGCATGGGAGTCGACCGACGGAGAAATGTCCGGTGACGGCTTCCCTTACGATCTCCCCAACGGAGAATACGTTTTCATCTACGCCAATGGTCTGTCGGGTTGCGCAAATGCGATTCCAGCATCTGTTCAAGATGCGTGTTTGGGGGATTTCAATGCCAACGGGACGCGGGACATCACGGACTTGATGGTGCTTCTCGCAGGAATGCCCGGAAGCAGTGGCACAAGTGTTTTGGGAGCCGATGTTGCGGATTGCAATTGCGACGGACTCGTCACCATTGAAGACATCTTGACGTTTCTGTCGGTGTTTTCGTCAGATTGTGCAAATTAATTCCTGGGCATGATTGCCGAAAATCCCTCAGCGCATGAAGCGTTGATGGATTTTGAAATAACATCAATGAGAAGGCGCGGCCCGCAAGGCTGCGCCTTTTTCTGTCCGTTGCACAGCGCCTTCTGCCCAAGCAGCGACCACAAGGTTTTCTTCAAGTTCCATCAGCAAGGCTTTACGCCGTTGGTGGAGGATGAGCTCCTCTACTTGCACTCGAACGGCCTCGAATGGAGCCACGTCATTTTTGAGTGCATGCTCCAAGAAGCGGACCAGAAATATGCGTCCTTCAGCTTCGAATTCAATGGGGCGACGGCGAGCGATTTGCGATTCAGCACGATAGAGCTCGAGAGGCACTTCTTTCGTTAAATCGCCCAGTGTCCACCAGATATCATCGGTCAACGAGAACGCCGCTGCATTTTCAACGCACCAACGTTCCATGGATAGGAATTGCGAAGAGTCGAGCGAGGTCATCGCTTCCCGAATGGGCCCCATTTGAGCCTCCAAAACAGCCGGCGCATTGATGAAAAGTACCCGAACACTGTAATCGGTAAGAATGAAAGAGCTCTTGTTTCGGTCGTAATAGGCCGCAGCTTCTTCATCGGAAACTTCGCCATTCAATCGTTCGTTGACGTATCGCTCTTTGTAGGCGTGCAGGATGAGTGCGTTCCGGTAAGACGCGAGTTCACGTGCAAAGTCTGTTTCATTCTCGGGTAGCCACAGCTCGGCTTGGTGGACCATAACTTGTTCACGAATCCACTGGTCCATGTACCGCGATGCCATGGCGATGGAATCTACCGATGAAGTTCCGAGAGGGATGTGATTCTCGATTTCACTCAGTGGTAGGTTTTGATCGTACGCTCGAGCGGCAATAGGTTCATTGAGAAGGGAACGCTCTTCATTTTGATCGCAGCTCATGAGTGCGATTCCCGCGAGGAGTGAGAACCATGCCCAATGCATCCGTCGAACCGCAAGCACCATGCTCAATCCGCTAGGTTTTGCAACAAATCACGGTTGATTTCAACGGTTGTATTGCCACGAAGCTCTGCGATCCATGCGGCTTCCAGAAAGTCTTGGTAAGCAGCTATTACCTGCCCACGGGCTTCCATCAGCGACTTGGGTTCTGCATCGCGCAAATCTTGGATGTACACCACAATCGTTTCACCTCCCGCCCCTTCATAGGATGCGGTTCCGGTGGCCAGGATCACAGCAGCATTTTCGGCATAAATATGGTCTGACCAGTTGATTTCACCTTCGCTAAACAGTCCAGACTCCATCCGCACCGCCGTGCTGTTTTCCGCATTTGCCTCACGCTGAAAGGCCACGAGGTCTTTGCCTTTTTTGATGGCTTTCTTGGTGGCCTTTACCACCTTGTCATTGGCACAAGTGAAGATGGTCAATTCTGCTCGGGGACCCCACATGAAATCACCGCGGTGCGTCGCATGAAAAGTTTCGAGTCCGGCGGTGTCTTTGACCGCTCGGCTCCAGACTTTCTCATCGGTCAACTCAAAGAGTAAAATTCCATCATGGTACTCCTCCATGAGTAAGCGAAAGTCATTGTGTTTTGCCTCCAATTGCGTGTCTTCATAATCGAGCATCAGTTTTTCTGACCAAATCTGAAACTGTGCATCGATCACTTCATCGGTTGCTTTTTCCAGGTTCCGGATTTTGGCTTTGTTGAGGTAATCTGCGAAGTCCTGCACGGTGGCCGTTTGTCCAGCGAGGGTGACCAATGTTTTGTTCCGGTCGCCACTTCGTCCAATCTGCAATTCGTGGTTGGGAAAGAAAACGCTGTCTTGGCGCGAAGCATAACGCTTGACGCTCGTCAATGCCGCCGTGTTTGCCTTGAAGCCATATTCTACTTTGAGGTTTTCGAGGAAGGAGGTGCGGGTCAATTCGGATCGACTGTCTCGGCTGACGCGCTTTTGAAGTTCCCTTTTGGATGCTTCGAAATCCAACGGTGCACGGTATTCCAGTCGCTTGACAATGTGCCAGCCATACGATGTTTGAAATGGCAGTGAGATCGCCTCATCGGCTTTCAGACCAAAGGCAGCATTCTCAAATTCCTCGACCATTTTGCCGGTGCCGAACCACGGCAGCTCACCTCCTTTCCCGGAGGTGGTGGCGTCTTCCGACATTTTCATGGCGAGTTCCTCCCATGGCAAGCCGTTTTGGAGCAAGTCATAAACCTGTCCGATGCGGCTTTCGGATTGAGCTGCCTCGTCTTCGGATGCACCTTCCTTGGTGCGGATCATGATGTGGGCGGTTCGGATTTCTCCTCGGGCGTCGCGTCTTCCAGTCACTTCGAGGACATGATAACCGTAGCGCGTGCGAACGATATCGCTCAATGAGCCAACAGGGGTGTTGTAAGCGGCATCTTCGAACGAATAAATCATCTGAAAGGCACTGAACCACCCGAGGTCTCCGCCGTTATCACGGACACTTGGGTCGTCAGATCCGCCTTTTGATTGGGCTACTTTTTGAAAGTCTTCACCGTTTTCAACACGTTTGCGCATGGCCAGCGCTCGCTTGTAGGCCTTGAGCGTGTCCGCGGCAGAAGCCTCCGCGCCGCAGGAAACCAGGATGTGGCGAGCCCGCACTTCTTCTTGCTGGCGTTCCCAGGCTTGCTTCACCAAGTCTTGCAGGAGATCATTGTTGGTCAAATACGGACGTGCCAACTGGGTGCGATAACCGGCCAATTCCCGCTGGAATGTCTCAATGGTATCCATGCCCAACGCCTCCGCAGCCTGGACTTTCAACTTGAAATTGATGAACAGCTCCATGTATTCGTTGAGCGCGGCTTCTGTGATGACGCTGTCCCGGTTGTTTTTCAAAAACACGTGCTGGAAATCAGCTGCGCTGACTTCTTCGGTGCCAACTGTGAGAATGGTTCCTGATTCTTGCGCGTGCTGAGCAAGCGGCATCGCCCAGATGAGGGCAAGGGCTCCGAAGAATCGGATAACGAGGTTGTTGGAAGGGATCATGGCGTAGGTAAACTGCTTGTGGTTTCGTTCAATTCGGTCTTGTTGTTGGTTCAGCTGTGGAACAGGTTGCCATCAGCGAATGCTGTAATTGGGTGCTTCGCGCGTAATGCTCACATCGTGGGGATGGCTTTCCTTCACGCCTGCTGAGGTGATGCGAACAAGCTGTGCCTGTTGCAAATTTGCAATATCCGGAGCGCCACAATGGCCCATCCCAGCGCGCAAACCACCTATGATTTGGTGCATTACTTCTTGGACATTGCCTTTGTAGGGAACACGCCCTGAAATTCCTTCGGGGACTAGCTTCTTCAGATCATCCTCAGCATCTTGGAAATAACGGTCTTTGGAACCTTTCTGCATGGCTTCCAAGGAACCCATTCCCCGGTAGCTCTTGAAGCGACGGCCTTCGTAGATAATGGTTTCGCCGGGACTTTCTTCGGTGCCGGCAAGCATGGATCCAATCATCACTGTGTGTCCGCCTCCGGCCAAACCTTTGACGATGTCGCCGGTGAATCGAATGCCACCGTCAGCGATGACAGGAACTCCCGTGCCTTCGAGGGCTTCTGCAACGTCCATGACGGCTCCCAATTGCGGTGCTCCAACGCCTGCGATGATTCGTGTCGTGCAAATTGATCCAGGTCCAATGCCGACTTTGACGGCATCCGCACCAGCTGCAACCAAAGCCTTTGCCGCAGCAGCCGTCGCGATGTTGCCACAAACGATGTCGATGGAAGGGAAGGCTTGCTTCACTTTCGTGAGGGTCTCCAATACGCCTTTGCTGTGACCATGGGCTGTGTCGATGATGACCGCGTCTACGCCGGCATTGACCAGTGCTTCTGTTCGTTCCATGGTGTCGTGGGTAACGCCCACTGCAGCAGCCACACGTAACCGGCCAAATTGGTCTTTGCACGAATGTGGAAATTCGCTCAACTTGATAATGTCACGGTAAGTAATCAGCCCCACCAACTTTCCAAGCGCGTCCACAACGGGAAGTTTCTCGATGCGATGTTCCCGAAGCAATTCCTCTGCACGTTGGAAATCCCGGCCATCTTGGGTGACGATTAAATTCTCACTCGTCATCAATTCTGAAATGGGACGGCTCCTTTCTTTTTCAAATCGCAGATCGCGGTTGGTTACAATGCCGACCAGCGTGTTGGAATCGTCCACTACGGGAATGCCACCAATGCGATGCTCCTTCATGATTAGCAATGCGTCACCTGCTGTTGAATTCCGAGACAATGTTACCGGATCCTGGATCATACCGCTTTCTGAGCGTTTCACCCGACGCACTTCCGCCGCTTGCTCTTGGATGGCCATGTTTTTATGAATGACACCAATCCCGCCTTGGCGCGCCATTGCAATGGCCTTGGCGCTTCCCGTAACGGTATCAATTGCCGCGGAAA
>CAXDQP010000119.1:0-6628 GCA_963991335.1 uncultured Flavobacteriales bacterium | reverse complement strand
TCCAGGAGGTAGGCCAATGAATCCGTGCTATTCACCTCTTCATCTACCAATAATTCTGCCTCGTTAAATGCATAGAGAACAAGTGGCATTTGATATTCTTGGTCCAGGACAACTTCCTTCAAGAAATACTCACGAGCAAACGTCGTACTCTCACTGAGTCCCACGGTTGAAAACCGATCTCCGGTACTGATGAAGCCTTGAAGTTCAACGTCAACATCGTAGGTGGATCGCTTTTTAATCTCATCTCCGCAAAGCTCAAATCCACCATCAGCGTCCGCTGTAAATGTCCAAGAATCACCATTGGAACCATTGATTGCTACCGATGCCATCAAAGGATTTCCGGTATCATAGTCGTAGACATTGGCTCGAAAACAAAACTTCATATCGGGCAACGTAAATGAATACAAATCGTCCTTTCCCTTGCCACCTACCCGGCTAGAAGTGAAGATTCCTGCATCTTCATCATCCTTGAAAACGATGCTAAAATCGTCAGCGCTGCTGTTGAGTGGGTAAGGAGCAGTTTCGGCTTTTTCGAATTGCATAATGCCTTCAGCGGGCTCCGCAACCAAGATGTCTAAACCGCCCATTTTTCCATTGCTCGACGAAAAATAAAGCGTTCCATCAAAACGCATGTTTGGGAACATTTCATCCCCAGACGTATTGATGTTCGCCCCCATATTCACCGGCTCTCCGAAAGCATCTTCTTTGCTATCGTATGAAACATACCAAATATCCTTGCCACCAAAACCTCCTTCCATGTCCGAAACGAACATCAAAAAATCATTGTCTGTGGTGAAACTCGGATGCCCTACTTGCGAGCTATCATTTGAATCACGATCAATTAATTCCACCACTTCTGAAGGACCAAACTTCGTCCCCATGGAGGATGCCCGGTACAAATCACAGGCGAAGGATGTTTCATCATCCGAGATGCACCGTGTAAAATAAATGTTCTTGTATTTCTTGTCAAACGTCACGGTTCCTTCATTGAACTCCGTATTGACGGTTGAATTCAGAGGCTCCGGCGTACTCCATCGACCTTTCTTGTCTTGTTCTGATCGAAACAAGTCCATGTAACTTTGGCCTGTAATGGGGTCCTCTCCAGAGCCCGCTGAGCTCTCTCTCGAGGAAGCGAAGACCACTTCGTCCGATTTTTTGGAGGAGTAGCCCAATCCGTAATCAAAGCCGTCCGAGTTCAAGAGAAGCAGGTTCTCAACGATGTAACGGCTAGAAGGTTCATCCAGTTCCAATGCATCATTATCTGATTGCTCCACACGGGCATCTGCCACTGCTGCGTCTCCTCCATTTTCCTTGTAGGCAATGTACCATTCGATGGCATCATCAAAGGCCTGTTGAGAACGCATCACATCACCGTATGCCAGGAAGACGCTGGGATCATCTGTGCCATAGCGCAAGCCAATCGCTTTGTCATACCATTCTTCAGCAGCCGCTGGCTCCAGCATCATGCGAAAACTCTCGCCGGCCATGAAAGCGATACGTCCTTTTTCTTCGATGTCCTTGACTTTCGCATAGGCCTTGATGTATTCCTTAGCGGAGGTGCTGAATGCATCCTTTTCAAAGGCCTGATCGGCTTCAGCCGCAAAGTCCGTTTGTGCAATCAGTGCGCCGATTGAAAACAAGATGAGCAAACTGGTCAAACCAGTTCGGGTACAAAAAGCTTGCAGGTTGTTGTGCATTTCGTATCGATTTAAATCAGTGCCCGAATGTAAGGCAAAGCGAGCATTTCGGTGCAATCTGTTGCAAATAAAGCCGGAAATTTGATCAAAAAAAGAGCCAGCCTTGCGGCCAGCCCTTTCGTGTCTGTTGGATTCACATGCCCCAATTCGTTGTGGCATTAGCGCGTAAATAGTAGCTCTGTGAACTTTGGCAAGGGCCACTGAGCGTCATCGACCATCAATTCCAGTTGGGCGCAGCAATCGGCAACGGCCTCCATGCATGGAACGACTTTCTCTGCATACGCCCGTGCTTTTTCCAAGGCATTTTTCGCTCCCTCCGCTCGATCGTGCACCTCCTCCATTTTCGCGGCTGCACCATGCAGCTCTTGGATGACGGATCCGGCAGATTGAATCATGGCCATCTGGGCTGCAGAAAACTTTGATGCTTCCTTTCCGAGAACGGCGTTCAGTTGCTCCACATTGGTCAGAAGTCCACTTTGGAATCGGATGGCAGCCGGCAGAATTGTGCTGCGGCTCATATCCAAGAGAACGCGGTATTCGATTTGTCGCTTCAAGATGTAATTCTCCAAATCAACCTCAACACGCGCTCCCAACTCTTGCTTGCTCAAAACACCCATGTTTTCAAACAAGTCCTGCACTTCTTTGCGATTCAGCACATTCAAAGCTTCAGGCGTGTTGCGCAGGTTGGATAACCCCCGCTTCTTCGCCTCGTCAACCCATTCATCGGAGTAACCATTGCCTTCAAATCGAATGGATTTGCTTTGGGCAATCAATTTTTGCAATTCCTTGAGAATGGCATCATCCTTTTTGTCACCCGATGCAATGCGCTGGTCCACCTCGCGCTTGAATGATTGCAATTGATCGGATACGATGGTGTTGAGCACGGTCATGGAAACGGCACAGTTTGCCGTTGAACCAACGGCTCGCAATTCGAATTTGTTACCAGTAAAAGCAAAAGGTGACGTTCGATTTCTGTCGGTGTTGTCCAACATGACCTCCGGAATGCGCCCGATTTCGAGCTTCAAAGCAGTTTTGTCCTCGGGCGTCAATTTCCCGGCCTTGATGCTTGTCTCCAAAGCATCCAACATCTCCGACAATTGGGATCCGATGAACGCACTGATGATGGCAGGAGGAGCCTCATTCGCTCCGAGACGATGATCGTTGCCAACCGATGCAATCGCAGCACGGACGATATCCGCGTGCTTGTGCAATGCTGCAAGGGTATTCACAAAGAAGGTCAAGAACCGCAGATTCGTTTTGGGGTTGTTCCCGGGCTTGAGCAGGTTCACTCCTGTATTTGTTCCCAGCGACCAATTGTTGTGTTTTCCTGAGCCGTTCAAACCAGGGTAAGGCTTTTCGTGCAACAAGAGCTGGAAATTGTGACGACGTGCAACCTGTTCCATCACTTCCATCAACATCAGGTTGTGATCGTTCGCTAAGTTGGCCTCCTCAAATACCGGCGCGCACTCAAACTGGTTGGGTGCCACCTCGTTGTGCCGTGTAGTCACTGGAATACCCAACTTGTGCGACTCCAATTCGAACTCCTTCATGAATGCAGTGGCTCGGGCAGGTATGGATCCGAAATAGTGGTCGTCCAGTTGCTGACCTTTTGCCGGGGCAGCGCCAAACAATGCTCGGCCTGTCATCTGCAAATCGGGGCGAGAGGCATACACCGCCTAGTCAACCAAAAAGAAGTCTAGCTCCCATCCTAAAGTAGCAACAACCTTGGTGATGTTTTTATCAAAATATTGGCAAACTGCGGTCGCTGATTCGTCAATGCTGGCAAGCGCCTTGAGCATTGGCATCTTGTTGTCCAACGCAAACCCCGTGTAGCTAATGAAAATCGTGGGAATGCAGAGCGTATTCTCCCAGACAAAGGCCGGAGATGTTGGATCCCACAGCGTGTACCCCCTTGCTTCAAACGTATTGCGAATGCCTCCGTTGGGAAATGAGCTTGCATCCGGCTCTTGCTGAACAAGCAAAGATCCATCAAATTTTTCGATGACCCGGCCGTCGGAAGTTGGCGTGATAAAGCTGTCGTGCTTTTCAGCTGTTGCTCCTGTCAAAGGCTGAAACCAGTGCGTGTAGTGTGTGGCGCCACGGGTGATCGCCCACTCCTTCATCGCTGAAGCAACTTGATCTGCAATGTCCCGGCTGATAGAGGTGTGGTTCTCCATCGCATCCTCAATGCTTTCGCATGCCTCATCCGTGAGGTATTGCTTCATCATGGTGAGATTGAATACGTTCTCTCCGTAGTAAGCAGAAATCTTGTTGTCCGGACGATGAACGGGACGTGGCGTGCGTTCCAAAACTTCCTCCAATGCTTTTTTTCGTGAAATGCTCATTTGGCTGGTTTTTCTTTGATTGTGCAAATGTACCCCCTTTTTTTAGGGGGTCAACTCAGAAAAAACCAAAATATTATGAACACACCCCCTGTTTTTCCCACCACTCTTGATCGAAAAGCAGCTTTTTTCAATAGATTACTTAATCTGATTCCATTCCGTCCAACGATTGCCCTGTTCGTCCATCACCGTCACAGCATATGACCCTTGCTGAACGGCAGCGAGATTTAACACGTTCAACTGACTTTGGACATGGCGGAATGTTCCAGATGTGACTTCTTGCCCCATGAGGTTGTAGCATGACCAATTGAGGTTCTGGCCATCCGCAAACCAGCTCTACCTCAGCCTAACCTCTCCGTCCGACGGATTTGGGATTGCGACGATGCTCTGCGCATCTGCCATTCGATTTTCATCCACGGAAACCACATTCGTTTGAAAGAAGAAGGCTTGTGAAATGAATTTTCCGAAATCAGGCTCAAAGTTGATGAAGTTGCCCCCACTGACTTTTTTCAATCGGGTGTATCCACTGCCATCCGAATTGGCCCAAAAACTTTGACCGTCATCTCCAGAATCATAGATGGTCACACGATAACACCCTTGATTGAGTCCAATGGTATCGCGGTGAGTGAAATTCGGTTCGCTGTAGCTTCGCTCCCAAACCATGTTCCCCTCAGCGTCGGTGATTTCAATGGAGGTTTCGTAGGGCACGGCATTCGTCTTGGTCCAAATGATCACGCGGTTGTCATCCAAATCGGGATACGACCAAGTGGGCACGCGGTGGAATCGACTCGATGCGGCGTCGTTGCGGGGCTCCTCATCCGTTTGGCCATTGGGATTATCGACGTGCACCTCAAATACCAACCATTCTTCATCGTCCCCTTCCCACAAAATGGGATCATCGTAGGCCAATTCCACTTCTTCTGTTTCCAAGAAGGCCAGCGATCCTTCCCAAGCGTAGGTCTGGGTCTCACCTCCCTGAACGCCGAATGCAATGGTGCATGATGTCAGTACCTCCGAACCATTGTTCCGAATAACCACCTTCGGCGATTTGCAAATAGGATTGAGGCGGGACTCTACCTTCTCATCGGATGGCGCCAAAATTTGAGAAACCTCGACGTCATGCTCCATGTTCGGCGGCCCATAGGCCACAATTTGTCCTTCAAAACGGTAGTTGCCATCGGGATCGTAGGTGATGTCATAATCGACGGCAAATTCATCTTGTCCCGCCACCACCGGGGTGAGCTCGAACTCTTTCGTGTCCACCGGTGCGCCTGGGCACCAAGCCGCCCGGTCATAAATCCATGTTCCACCTTGCGGATAAAGCGGATTGTCTGCGCACTCGCGCATGACCTCCCAGCTCCACTGGAGCGTGCCATCCACCTCTACGGAGTGGGTGTTGTAACAAAATTCAGCGCAGTTATTGCCTGAGCCAAACCCGTGGCCACTGGCGCGGGTTCTCAGCTTGAACATCTCCTCTCCTTCTTCCGGCACGAACAGATGGTCCGTGATGTTTTCGTCAAACGTGGCCAATCCCTGCTGTCCTTTCCAAAAAGCATCCATGCGCTTCACATCGCGTGGAGGTGTGCCTTCGATGAAGGCAAATTTCATGTCCAGTAACTCCTGCCAATTCCCTGCTTGCAATTCCACACTATCCCGCAATAGGTGGGCAAAATCCGAAACGTCAAAAACCCAAGTCCAACCGTCGTCATCCAAGGTGAGTCCGATTCCATAAGGCGTGATGAACCGAGCCAATTCATAACGATCAATGACTTCAAAGGCCGGCGAATAGAACTCCAAAGTGTCATTCATGTATGGCACCGCCTCGCCCTCAATGGGATAAGAAGCAAGCAACAAGCCGTCCGGGCTATTGGTGGTTTTCATCTGCTCTGCGGCCCAGCCAAAATCAACTAAAATGGCCTCCACAACATTTCCTGCAACTGCCCACTCCACAATGCTGGTAGCGGGAAGGCCTTCGGCATGGTCCACCGTCACTGTGCCGGAATTCTCCACCGCTCCGTACCACCACGTGAGCGCGGGTCGCTGGTCATTCGGCATGGCTCCGGGGTTGTAAAATGCCTCAGAGGGCACGTGCGTTCTCACGGCAGCGTTGCCGTGCAGGATCAATTCTTCGCCATCCCCCAATGCACTCAGTTCAGGATTGTACTCCATGGTCAGGTCCATTTCGAGGCTATTCCACGCCGGATGTGACGCATCCACTGGACCAGCATAATAAGCTGCGATTGTTTCTGCCGTCAATGCCTCCGACCATACGCGAAATTCATCCACATCGCCTCGGTAGTCGTTTCCTCCATTTCCATTGCACCCAATGTAAAACCGAACCATTTCTCCAAAGGCATTGTCCTTATTTGCACCGGTGTGCCACAACGCACCATTCAGGTGGATGGCCATGGTGCCAGCCACAGCGTCTTTGGTAAACGCCCAGTGATTCCAGCGGCCTTCATAATCTTCCGCAGTGGCAGCTTGATCGATGCGGTCGTAGCCGCCATCATAACCGGCATCCCAATACACCCGTCCATTGGACCAAGGCAGGTGAATGTTGATCTCCCGTTGATGCGCTGCATTGATTCC
>CAXDQP010000118.1:0-6667 GCA_963991335.1 uncultured Flavobacteriales bacterium | reverse complement strand
ACACTAGATCGCTCGTCGGCAGCGTCAGATGTGTATAAGAGACAGATGTTCATCTCCGGCACATTTTCCGGAATGACCAATTTTCCGGCTGTGGCAGCGGCAATGTCCTCAATCGTGACGCCCGGTGCGCGCTCCACCAGGTGGAAGGCACCGTCCTTGATGTCCATCACGGCCAAGTTGGTGACGACGCGTTTCACGCAGCCCACACCCGTTAAAGGAAGACTGCAACTGGGAAGCAGTTTAGAGTCTCCCGCTCGATTGGTATGCATCATCGCGACAATGATGTTCTCCGCACTGGCCACCAGGTCCATGGCTCCACCCATGCCCTTCACCATTTTTCCGGGGATTTTCCAATTCGCGATGTCGCCGTTTTGAGCCACTTCCATCGCTCCCAAAACAGTCAGTTGCACGTGGCGGCCGCGGATCATCGCGAACGACGTTGCGCTGTCAAAGTAAACGGCGCCCGGCATCGCCGTAATCGTTTGCTTGCCTGCATTGATCAAGTCCGCATCTTCATTCCCCTCGAGAGGGAATGGGCCCATGCCCAAGATGCCGTTTTCCGATTGAAATTCAACTTCCATCCCGTCAGGAATAAAATTCGCGACCAACGTGGGGATTCCGATGCCCAAATTGACGTACCATCCGTTCCGTACTTCCTGAGCGATGCGCTTTGCGATTCCGTTTTTGTCCAACATGGGTTTCTTTTTATGCAGTTTCACGGGGTTGAACGGTGCGCTGTTCAATGCGCTTATCATAATGCGCTCCTTGAAAAATGCGTTGTACAAAAATGCCCGGCAAATGAATTTCATTCGGATCCAATGCCCCGAGAGGCACCAACTCTTCCACTTCGGCGACCGTGATTTTGCCCGCCATGGCCATCATCGGATTGAAATTTCGCGCCGTTGCCTTGAATACTAGATTTCCCGCCGAATCGCCCTTCCATGCCTTGACAAATGCAAAATCCGCGGTCAGTGCCGATTCCAATATGTGGGGCTTGCCGTCAAACTCACGCACTTCTTTGCCTTCCGCGACCTCTGTGCCGTAGCCTGCCGGGGTGAAAAAAGCCGGAATTCCAGCACCTCCAGCACGGCATCGCTCAGCAAGAGATCCTTGTGGGATCAAATCCACCTCCAGCTCCCCGCTCAACATTTGCCGTTCGAATTCATCATTTTCGCCCACATAAGATGAAATCATCTTCCGAATTTGGCGCTTTTGGAGCAGCAAGCCCAGGCCAAAATCGTCAACGCCCGCATTGTTGGAAATGCACGTCAAATCCTTAGCTCCCAGCTTCACCAATTCAGCGATGCTGCACTCTGGTATACCGCACAAGCCAAAACCACCTAACATCAAGGTCATTCCGCTCTGTACGCCCGCGCATCCTGCCTGCGGTCCCTCTACGGTTTTTGATATTGCCATGCTGCTGATCGTTTGTCGCTTCTTCTGAAGCGGTTTCTTCTTAAGATTTATTGAAACAGGTCGTCGTCGTCACCAATTCCAAATGTAGCTTCATTCAATTCGAACCACTGCTTGCAGTCCAAGGAATCCAACCCAATTCCATCCGGGAACGCAAAATCCTCCTGGCTCAACTCAATGGAGGAATCATCGTATACCGCATTCATGTAGAAACCATAAATCGGCAACGCTGTATTCGCTCCTTGGCCATTCCTAATGGTGCTGAATCGCACCGAAGGGTCTTGCGCTCCCACCCAAACTCCGGTAACCAAATCTGGCGTCATCCCCATGAACCAACCGTCCGAGTGGCCTTGAGTCGTTCCTGTCTTGCCCGCCATTGGCACCTTGATGTTGTCGTATTGGCGACGCTCAATGTCCATGCGCAAACGAATGCCCGTTCCTTTCTTATCTCCGGTGCTGGGATTGTATGCCCCGTCCACCACACCTTTCATCATGTCGACAATGGTTCCCGCTGTGCGCCGATCCAACCCTTGGCGCATCACCGGTTCCGGCGACCAAATGACGTTGCCGTACTTGTCTTCGATGCGTAAAATGGTCGAAGGCTTCACATACACCCCGCCATTGACAAGTGCGGCATTCGCCACCGTGATTTCCTTAAGGGTCAGTTGGGAAGATCCCAGGGCAATCGAAGGAACGGCGGGGATTTCAGTTTCAATTCCCAATGAGTGAGCCAGCTGGATAATGCGTTCTGGACCAAATTCCTTCATCAACTTAGCCGAAATCGTGTTCATGGAATTGGCCAATGCGTATTCCAAGGTGACGACCTCGCCGTATTCAAAGTCAGAATTGTCGGGACACCAATCCGGTTGATCCCCTGGCATCTCGACACAAATGCGTTGGTTGGGCAATTCCGTGCATCGCTTCATCCCATGGCGAAGCGCTGTCGCATAGACGAATGGTTTGAAAATCGAACCCACCTGACGCCGCGACTGGGAGACGTTATCGTATTTAAAATAACGGTAATCCACACCCCCAACCCATGCCTTGACATGGCCTGTTTTGGGCTCCAATGACATCAATCCGGCATGCAACAAACTCTTGTAATAGAGGATGGAATCTCGAGGAGACATCAATGTGTCCCGGTCGCCTGCGTGATTGAATATCCGCATCTTCGTTGGTTGCTGGAAGGCCGCCTTGATCTCCTTCTTGCTCGGACGGTGCCACCGATGGCTGCATCCCCCCTTGGCCTCATCGCAGTGCCATTCATCGTTCGCTTCCGTTTCGGTTTTCTCAATGTAGAATCCCGGACGCTCGCATTCCGGACAAAATTTACCTGCGTACACCCGGTAGCGCTCGCTTTGCTTCATCGCTTGATTGATGATTCCATCGCGAACGTCGCGTTCGATTTTTTCGAAAAACGGCCAAATCGATTTGGGCCTTGACCGCAAGTCCCGGTCCAACGAACCTTGCAATTCACCTCCCAAATGACGATGCACGGCCTCTTCTGCTGCTTTTTGCATTCGGCTATCAATGGTGGTGAACACCTGTATACCGTCGCGGTACAAATCATATTTTGCGCCGTCAGCCTTGGAAATGGCCCATTCGCCCGTAGCCTTCTTAGCGTTAAAAAGCGCCTTCAATTCGCTGCGGAGGTTTTCCCTGAAATACGGAGCCAATCCTTCATCATGACTGACCTTTTGGAAGCGCAGGCCCAATGGCAATTCAGCCAATGAGTCCTTCGTGGCGACGGATATCTCGCCGTAGCGTTCCAGCTGGCCAAAAACCACATTGCGCCTGTTCTGCACGAGCTCTTCGCGGCGCAAAGGGTTGAACAACGAGCTGTTCTTGAGCATGCCCACTAACATTGCAGATTCGTGAACCGCCAGATCCTTTACCTCTTTATCGAAATAAATATTGGCCGCGGATTTGATTCCGACCGCCTGGTTTAAGAAATCATACCGGTTCAAGTAAAGAGCGACAATCTCTTCTTTGGTGTAATGCCTTTCCAAGCGGGCAGCAATAATCCATTCCTTGGGTTTTTGAAGCAGTGCCCGCTCCAGCCAGGACGTTCGGTCATATTGCTCAGTGAACAAAAGATTCGCCTAATGCTGGGTCAATGAGCTGCCGCATCAGCGCGCTCCCATGTATGCTATTGCGCGAGCCAAGCCGATAAAGTCGATGCCACTGTGGCTATAGAATCGGGCGTCTTCTGTGCTGATCAACGCATTCACGAGGTTATCGGGAAGCTCATCGAAGCGGGTATCAGAGCGATTTTCTGAGTAATAACGGCCAATGAGTTTGCCATCGGCTGAAAACACCTGAGTCGCCAGTTCCGTTTTGGGGTTGGCCAGGGTTTCCGTGTCCGGTAAATCGCCATAAGAAGCCACCAGAACGAGGCCGGAAAGCCCTAGCATGGGCGCCAAACCCAGCAACCAAATCCATGCTTTTTGACGAGCATAATTAGGCTTTGCCTTCGCTTTTGCCTTTGGCTTTCGTTTTTTCTGTTGCGGTTTGGGGTTCTTGGCCATTTCAATTGCAAGAATAATACACGAAACACGACCGAACGGTCTTCCGGGTTGAGATTCCGATTTATTCGCAAATGATTCCGCCGGATGGGTTGCAATTGCAACTTAAATTTGCACTCCAATTCTGATACATGGTTGCACTCATCAAAGCCGCACAACTTCTTCTGAGCCTGTCCATTCTCGTCGTCTTGCATGAGCTTGGACACTATTGGGCTGCTCGTGCTTTCAAGACGCGTGTCGAGAAATTTTATTTGTTCATGAATCCCGGGTTCTCTTTGTTCAAGAAGCAAATTGGAGAAACGGAATGGGGCATCGGCTGGTTGCCGTTGGGCGGCTATGTTAAAATCTCGGGCATGATCGATGAGTCCATGGACAAAGAGCAAATGAAGCTGGAGCCACAGCCGTGGGAGTTTCGCTCCAAGCCCGCATGGCAACGACTCATCATCATGCTCGGAGGCATCATTGTCAACTTGATTCTCGGTTTTGCGATTTATAGCATGGTGCTAAACGTTTGGGGCGATAGCGTTCTGCCCGCTGACCGCATTCCCTATGGCCTGGAAGTGGACGAGCGGCTGAAACCCCTCGGTTTTGAAGATGGTGACCAAGTGCTGGCCATCAATGGTGAAGTCACTGAATCCTTCAAAGAGATAAGGAGCACGTTGTTCTTTGATCAAGTAGACAATGTGCAAGTGCAACGCGATGGGGAAATTGTAGATCTGCAATTTAATCAGGATTTGGGGCAGCTTTTCGTCGACAGTGCCATCCGACAGCCTTTTGGATTGCGGGTGCCGTGCTTGGTGGATCGTGTTGCGCCTGGAAGTGGAGCGGCTGCAGGCGGCTTATTGGCCGGAGACAGATTCATTTCGATCGATGGGAAGTCAGCCCGTTTTTATGGTGAGGTGACGAACTACCTCCAGGCGAATCCAGCGAAAGAAGTCACCATTGAAGTCCTGCGAATGGATGGCGAAACAGACAAACTGGTCTGCAACACGGACAGCAGCGGCGCGTTGGGATTTTTCCAAGCCGCTCCTCAAGGGATGAGTGAATTCCAAATGGTCGACCGCACCTATACCGCGGGTGAATCGCTCACGAACGGCTTCACCTTGGCCTGGACAACACTGGAAGAATACGTTTTGTCCATGCGGTTCCTTTTCAGCAAATCCGGCGCTTCCCAAGTGGGTAGTTTGGTGACTTTCGGCAGCATCTTTGACGCAGGCTGGGACTGGGAAATATTTTGGCGAAACACCGCCTTTTTCTCCTTGATTTTGGCTTTCATGAACCTCTTGCCCATCCCAGCGCTTGACGGGGGACACGTCATGTTCTTATTGTACGAGATGATGATGGGGCGACCCGCCTCTGACAAATTCTTGGAATACGCCCAAACCATTGGTATTGTGCTTTTGCTTGGATTGATGGCGCTGGCGCTGGGCAACGACATCTGGCGAGTGATCACCGGTCAGTTTGGCTGAACCGATGTACCTTGAGCCTTCACACCCATGAACGTTTCTGACATCAACGCTTACGGGCTCGTGATTGGTGGGTCACTCGTCATCTTCCTGAGCTACTTCGCACACCTGCTGGCGAACCGCACCAACATTCCCAGTGTTTTGGTGCTCATCGGCATGGGTATTATGATTCGCCAGGGCTTGAACGCCATCGGATTGAACTCCATTCCGTTCGAATCCTTGGTCCTCGAACTGCTGGGAACCATTGGATTGATTTTCATCGTGTTGGAGGCCGCGTTGGAATTGAACCTATCGCGGGAAAAAATGCCGCTCATTCTCAAAAGTGCGACCGTCGCTTTGATCGCATTATTGGGCAGTTCCGCAGCCATCGCGGGCTTCTTGCATTATGCCATGAACATGCCGATGTACGAAGGGTGGGTTTATGGAATCCCTCTTTCCATCATGAGCTCAGCGATTATCATTCCGAGTGTCTCGGGACTTGACGATGCAGACCGCGAATTCATGGTCTATGAAAGTACGTTTTCGGACATCTTCGGCATCATGGCATTCTACCTGCTCTTGGGCAACTCGGAAACGGAATCAGCGAATACCGTGTTGATTAATATCGGAACCAACTTACTGGTTACGTTTATTCTAGCCGTGGTAGTGAGCTACATTCTGGTCTATGTCCTGCAGAAAATCACCAGCCCGGTGAAGCTTTTTTTGAGTGTTGCGGTGCTTTTGCTCATTTACTCCATCCAGAAACTGCTGCACCTCAGTCCGTTGGTCCTGATCTTAATCTTTGGCTTGATGCTCAACAATCATCGCATCTTTTTCCCGCAATGGAACTTGGCCAAAAAAAAGTGGAATATCCTGCCCTCTCCTGCCAATTTACTGGATGATCGGAGGATGCATGAACTGCACCGGGATTATCATTTGCTCACGCTGGAAAGCGCCTTTGTGATTCGCACTTTTTTCTTTGTCTTGTTTGGAATGACCGTTTCACTTGCGGCGCTTACCGATTTGCACGTGATTACAGAAGGGCTCATCATTTGCTGCATCCTTTTTGCCGTGCGGTTCGTGAGCTTGATTGTATTCCGGCGAAAAAGCATGTTCCCACTGCTCTATATCGCACCCCGCGGACTCATCACCATCCTCCTTTTTTTCCAAATTCAAGGTGCGTACAGCCAATTCGCTCAACCCCAATTTGATCAAGGTATTTTGTTGGTCATCATCTTGGTTTCCAGCATTGTCATGACCCTGTCTCTTATACACATCTGACGC
>CAXDQP010000117.1:0-6669 GCA_963991335.1 uncultured Flavobacteriales bacterium | reverse complement strand
CCCCCGGTGCTGCGCCGGATACTATGGCATTTATTTTCCCTTGACTCTGAGGGCGGGGCCCGCAAGTATCATTCGCCTGGCATGGATCTCGGTAGAGGGGAGGCGCTCAGTTTAAAATTCAAAACCTCGACACGTTGGCCGCTCATTCTTCAGGCGTATCGGATCTCACCCCAATTCGTGAATGTCACTGGAAATATGCTCAACACGTCCGTTATGGAAGTGTTTCCAAACGTGGCAGGAGTGGGGGCGACAATCCGGGCGCCCTTCAAAAGTCCAATGGTTGGCATGGGCTTCCCAACCAACAACCGACAGGGGATCACCTTGAATGCAGACTTTGATCTGGGAAAACTGAAAATCAACGGTGGAATTGGTGTTTACGCTGAACTGGACACCTCTTCTTCTTCTTTGTCATACATCCACAATGTAAATGGAGAGACCTTGTCGCGCTTGTACATCTTCCAGCAGGCATGGGGACCATACAATGCGCTTAACACGACATATCGAAGAACGTTTGAGGAGGTGAATATTCAGACTTCAAACCCCAGTGGACTATCCGATTTTAAGAAGTATTTCAATACGGTTGAATTGCAAGCGAAGTACACGGATGAGTTGTTTGGTAAAAGGTATCATCTCTTTGGTCTGACGCGCATCAATGCATGCAGAGATGACTTTCGATTGGCGCCCGAGCTGAATTTGAATAGCATACTGACACAAGTGAGCCAAGAAGTTGATTTTAGCCTCCAATTGAGCAAGAATGTAATTGTTGTGGCGAGTTACGGGATTGAACGGATCATAGGCAACGACCAAACGGATTTGGGTGATGCCGCATCCTCCAGCCCCACGAGTCTGTTTTTTGATTGGATTGGGTATGAGAAAGGCGTTGAAAATACTTCTGCGCGAAATCAGCGCAATCGGCTCCTTGGACTGGGACTCGATTATCAAGTCAGCTCCAATGTTGGATTTTTCTTGCGACATAATATTTACCGCTTCTATGATCCCAATTTCATTAAAAATCGTCTCGCTGGAACCGAGACCATGCTTGAACTTAAAGTCACCTTTTAACCATGATTCAGGCAAGATTATCTAGCGTCTTCTTTATATTCCTGTGTGTTATCTCGTGCTCCGATGCATTGTCGCAGCATAGTGAAATGGTTTGGTTTGACGGCAATGCCCGGTCACTCCTCAACCGAGATGCCCTCGGGAAATTCGGGGAAGAAGACTCCTTGACCCAACGCAACGCTACGGACGGATACAACCTGGTTGATTTGAATGTCCACGTGAATCCTTTGGAGGATTTTGAAGTATTCGCTCAGTTACGGGTGCGCAATACGTTTGGGGGATTCTTTGGAGCCGGAACGGATGTGATGGTCCGGCAGTTGCGGGCAACAGGGGTAATTGATAAGCGCGTTCGGTTCAACGTAGGCGATATTTACCTGAAGCAGTCGCCGTTTACGTTGTGGAACTCCGAGGAGGAGCTCTCGAGCATGCAAGGTCCGTTTTCTCCTTATCGGGACATCGTGCATTACGAGTCTTTTTACCTAGATAACAGGTGGCGCCTGCAAGGCCTTCAAACGGATTTCTCGTTCAAATTTGATCGTTTTGTACGCACCTTGGCCGTTGACGTATTTGCGACAAGGCCCCGTGGTTCATTTGCCATTTCAAACACGACATATGAGAGTGATCGATTGCTTTGCGGGGGTAGCTTGGTTGCCCAATTCTCGCCATCGATTGGGCTTGAATTCAATTATGTCAATGCTTTTGACATTCCTGCTACTGGAACGACACATGTTTCTCTTAGAAATCCCGTTTACCATTCGGCTTTTGTGCGCAAACAGGTGAGAAATGGTGTCCATTCGGAGCAGCGTCTTGAGGCGGGATACTCCAACCGCCATTGGTTATTGGGATTGCCGTCAGAGGAGCATGTACCTCGATCGTACAACACGGAAGGGATGTTGGTGTCATTCACCCATTCAAGGCAATCGGCAGACTCGTTGTTTGCCTTCAGCGCAGGAATGCTATACGTGTATCCGTTGTCCCGACGCGCGGCGGCGCAGACGCGTCGACTGGACTTCCGTCCTCAAGTTATGAGTACCGTGTATCCGAATTATTCAAATGATGCGATCACTCGGCAACCCTCCGCTTTTGACCTGATGACGGATGTAGGACGCTACAATCAAGATATTTCGAGTACACTGATGGCATTCAATCCGATGTATTCGAATGTCCTTCCTTTTGGCAAGGCCACTCCGAATCGACAGGGTTTGTTTGCAGATGCTTCCTACGATCATCCCAACAATTTATATTCCTCCTCGTTGCGTTTGGACGTATTTCAGGAAGTCATTGGACAAGGGACCATGGAACGTAGGAATTTCCAAAGGGCTTCTGGCACATTTGATTTGAATGTCAAAGAGTTGAAAGAATGGCAGCGAAACGTATCCTTGACATGGTCGGGGGCGTTTGAAAATACGCAAAGACAAGGCGACGAGTATGAGGTGGTGGCGCTTTCTTCGTTGCAGTCGAACCTTGTTCTTGAAGCCGAGGTGATTCAACGCTTGTTCATCCAAGGGTCCATGACGCACATCAATTCAACTGGAAATGAGCAACGGGTTGAACGAACCGAATTTGGGGAAATCAATGGTTACAATCCTGCCTATTACGATCAATTGGACCGGATATACGCTGCTGGACTTTCCTACAAATGGAAGGAGAATGTGTATGCCAATCTTCAGTACAATTGGTGGGGCGTGAATTATGCCAACGAAGCGCTCAAGGATTATGATTTTCGTCGTTTATTTTTCGTTTTATCTGTAGAACTATGAAGCTGCTTCTAAAATTAATCGGTGTTGTTCTAGCTGCTGTGCTTCTCCATGCATGCAATAAGGAAGACTTTGAAGGCCCATCCTTGACCAATTACTTTGGGACATTTGAAGTGCTCGAACCTTTTGTGATCTCCAATCAATCGCCCGATTTCACCAATGGTGAGTTGGTACGCTTTCAGAGTAAGTTTAATAAAGTTGTCGACTGGAAAATCACCATCACAGGTGAGACGACTTCGAGCAAAAAAGAATTGTCGGGAACTTCCCAAGAAATAGACCCCAACGAGGTGTACTGGACGGGAACCGCAGACGAAGCACCCTTTTTCCAGGAAGAAGAGTGTGCAATTGAACTGACATTTGCTGCTGAAACAGACACGTTGGTGGACGCCTTGAGCATAGAAAGCACCAAACAATTTGAAGGGATAACCGTAGCGGATTTTGAAAATGGACTACCAGACGGAACACTGATGTTCAAGCAGCTCGGTGGCAATATGACCTTCGAGATAGCCAACGACGAAGCCTTGCAAGGGGAGGCTTACTACAAAATGGGAGGCAAGGTTGGATTTGATTGGGTCGTTGGGCAAATTGACATCCCATTGGATATTGCTGATGTCGCGAGTTCTCCCGAAGATTTCTTCTTGAATTTGGGCATTTTATCGGGCGATGCAAATGGCGAATTTGCCACCAATCAATTCGTGAAAATTCTGATTACCGAATCGGAAGTGCCCTTCGATGATGATTCGTCTAACAACGCATCAGACGTTTTTGAAAATGATATGGAGGTGTATCAATATAAATTTCAGCCGGTTGATTGGACTGGGTGGAAATACGTGAACGTGAGTTACGATATGTTCGAGGAGAAGAATGCGAGCAACCCGGACGTTCAGTATGATCGAGATCCCAATAACATTACGGGCATTCGGATCCAATGCCAATGCTGCCCGTGGAACAGTTCCACGGCCTGCCCTGAAAATGAATCGTTCGATGCACGAACGGACATTGATTTCGTCATGTTCACCGAAGGAATGCCCTTGTTGGAACAATGATGAAACGAATCATTATCGCTTCTATCGCGCTTTTAGCGCTGGCTTCATGCCGGTTTCTGCAGCCTGTTCCTTTGTATGAACAGGTAGAAGAAGTAGATGCGTTTTCAAATTTTCAATTCAAGGAAATCTTCACGGATTCGCAATCAAGTGGGGTCAATGGATTGAAAAAACAAGTTTGCAAAACCATTGATTTTCCGGCAGAAGGCACGGCGATTGGTAGGGACCACATGCACCTCCAATGGAACAAAACATCAGCATGTCGATACGTTGGATTGGGGTTTGCATGGGGCAACTACCAGGGCAAGGACCTGACTCACATCGTGGATATCGCCGCCATTGAATTTATGATTCGGATGGAGGAGGGCACCTCCACGAAGCTTCCCATGTTTTTCAGCATCAACGATTATGCGAACAAGGCGTGCAGATCGAAAATCAATTACCTCGGCATTGAAGGCGGTGTTATTGACAACAATTGGACACGGGTTCTAGTTCCGCTTCAAACATTTAATTACAAGTCGAAAGGGGTCAATTTGGCGAATATCAAAGATTTCGGAATTGAGTTGCAACAGTCCGGTAATTTGCACATTGATGCGATTCGACTCGTGCGCCACGACCATGCATATCCGCCTTCACCTGGTCGAGAGGGATCCAGGCATGAAGCGTCCCTTCCATTGAAAATTGGCACAGATCAAAAGCATTGGTGGGGGATCAATCCTGCCCAGTCACAAGTGTTTCGTTTCATTCCCGGTGGGTTCACATCGAAAGTGGACGACACCAATGATTCTCAAGAGGCCATCCTGGTAAATTATGACAAGGAGAACGACAAGATCTGGAATGACTTTGGCATGGCCTTCCACGAATTTAAACGTGTGGATTTGTCCAACCTTTATCGAACAGCCGCCTTGCATTTTGTGTTTAAATCCAGTCCACTGCCAAAGCTGCGGATCTCCCTCGTTTCATACACAGGTCCCCAGCGAGTGGTTCAAACGTTGTTAGAACCTAGGCATATTATATCCCGAGCGGATGGTTTTCGCGAGGCATTCATTCCCATCAAATCTTTCGAGAATTTCGAAAAGGTAAACTGGTCGGCTATGCAAGAGGTGCGTGTCAAAGTCTTGCAGAATGCCCAGTTTGAAATTGGTGATTTTGAGTTGGTTGAATTCCGTGGTAATCCCGAAAACCCAACACGATGGAAAGGATTGTGAAATTGACCGGCGCGTGTTTCTTGTCCATACTATGGATTGGGATTGCGGTGACGCATGCCCAACCTGTAAAGGTTGAAATCATTCAAAATGAAACCGGTTATGAGCTTTTACGCGAAGGGAAACCTTACTATATCAAGGGTGCAGGGGCGAAGGAGCATTTTGGACGTTTGGAGGCGTCAGGAGCAAATTCCATTCGCCTGTGGAGCACGACTAAATCGCATTTGCTGGATTCAGCGTTGGCGCATGGCATGACCGTTTGCTTGGGATTGAATGTCCGCCCGGAGAGAACCGGCATGGATTACAATGATGAATATGCGGTTCGAGGACAAATTGAGCAACTTAAGCAAGAGGTGCTGAAGTTCAAGGATCACCCTGCGGTTCTTTTCTGGGGCATTGGGAATGAGGTCGATCTGAAGTACACCAATTTCAAAGTTTGGGAAACGATTGAGGAGCTAGCGCAATTCATCAAAGAGGTGGACCCCAATCATCCAACGATGACCGTGCTTGCCGGAATGAATTCGGCGAAGGCATTTCAAATCAAAGAAAACTGTCCCAGCGTGGATGTCCTTGGTATCAATGCCTACGGCTCCATTGAACGAACGCCCATCAACATTCGAAAATTCAATTGGGGAAAGCCCTACGTTGTTACAGAATGGGGCGTCAATGGACCATTCGAGGCGAAAACGACCGCCTGGAAGGCGAAGAGGGAACCGCCCAACGGCGTCAAAGCCGCTCAGCGATTGAGGAGGTACCAGGAGTTGATCGAAAATGATGTGGAGCAGTGCCTGGGGAGCTACTGCTTTTTATGGGGACAGAAACAAGAGTCCACTGCCACATGGCACGGCATGTTTGTTCGCGACGGCTGTCCAACGGACGCGGTAGACGTCATGCATTATTGCTGGAGCGGCGAGTGGCCAGAAAACCGCGCAGCATCGGTGATGGGCATGGACCTCAATGGTGTAAGGTGGGATTTGGATCATGTGCTTGCAGCTGGAGCTCTTACTGACGTTCGGATTGACTTTCAGATCCACAACAATCAAAATGTCACAATTGAACTAAAGTTGTATCCCGAAAGTCAAACGAAGAAGATGGGAGGCGATCAGCAGAAATCCTTGGAAGAAATTCCGATGGAGATTTTGTCCCATGATTCGAATCATTTCACCTTCACAACTCCAAAAGAGAAAGGAGCCTATCGCGTGTTTGCTTACACTCGAACAGAGCACGGCCAGTGCTCCGTTGCCAACGTTCCATTTCTCGTTGAATAATACTTCCAATCAAAGCATCATGAACCGTTTTATACTCTATTTCCTCGTTGTTCTCGTGGTCAGCTCATGCGCAACGCAAAGCACCGAAAAGAATTCTGCATCCAAGCCACTCAATTTAGTCTACATCATGGCGGACGATTTGGCTTACCAGGCTATTAGCGCCTACGGGTCTGAAATCAGCAAATTGGCTCCAACACCGAACATCGACCGCATTGCAAAAAATGGCGCTCGGATGGATGCGGTTTATTGCACCAACTCAATTTGCGGTCCAAGTCGGGCGTCCATCCTGACGGGGAAGTTCTCGCATGTCAACGGTTTCTACAAGAATGTAGAAGGT
>CAXDQP010000116.1:0-6686 GCA_963991335.1 uncultured Flavobacteriales bacterium | reverse complement strand
ACTAAGTTCCGTTAGAAGTATGATAGCGAATTGATTAGATTTTCCGACCATTCACTAGCCCCTCGGTAACCCGCTTCTATATGAAATTATCCTCTTTCAAGTACGACATTTCGCCCGATTTGATTGCCCAAGACCCACTCGAAAGCCGGGACGACAGCCGCCTCATGGTCGTAGACAAAGACAAGGGAACAATTGAACACAAGATGTTCAAAGACGTACTCGACGAGTTTGATGAAGGGGATGTCTTCGTAGCGAACGATACCCGCGTGTTTCCCGCGAAACTTTATGGGAACAAGGAAAAGACAGGCGCGGTGATCGAGGTTTTCTTGCTCCGTGAACTCAACCGTGAAAGCATCCTCTGGGATGTGCTGGTGGACCCTGCACGAAAAATTCGAATCGGCAACAAGCTCTATTTTGGAGAAAATGACGAGCTCGTAGCCGAAGTCATCGACAATACCACCTCACGTGGACGAACGTTGCGGTTCTTGTTCGACGGTTCTTACGAAGAATTCATGGCGGTCATCTTTCAGCTCGGTGAAACACCCTTGCCAAAGTACATCGACCGCCCCGTAGGTCCAGACGACCGCGAGCGATTCCAGACGATCTACGCCAAGAATCTCGGAGCTGTTGCTGTCCCAACGGCTGGCCTGCACTTTTCAAAACAATTGCTGAAGCGCCTCGAAATCAAAGGAATTGACCTGTCCTTCCTCACTTTGCACATCGGCCTTGGAACGTTCCGCCCCGTAGAAGTCGAAGACCTCACCAAGCACAAGGTTGATTCGGAACAATTAATCATCCCTGAAGCGTGTGCAGATCGCGTCAACCGAGCCAAAGAAGAAGGCAAACGCATCGTGTCGATTGGAGCCACCGCCATGCGTGCGATGGAAACATCTGTGAGCACCACCGAAACATTGAAACCATACAACGGTTGGACCAACAAATTCATCTTCCCGAAGTACGACTTCAAAATTTCGGATGCCCTGATCACAAACTTTCATACCCCGCAAAGCACATTGCTGATGCTCAGTTCCGCATTCGCTGGGCACGATTTGATCATGGAGGCATACAGCCAAGCGATGAAGGAAAAGTACCGATTCTTCGCGTACGGAGATGCCTTGCTGATTAAGTGAACGCACCTCCCAAGGCGACCCTTTCTACCCTGCGTAGACATTTTCATTGGATTTGTGCGAACTTCGAACTCAAATTTCGAGTTAATATCCTATGAAAAATAAAATTCAATCCTCTTTTGCCTTGCTCAGTGCGGTGGCAATTTTCACAGCAGCTTTCTTGACAAGCGCTGGTTTTCCTGTGAATGAGCCGCAGCCTGAGTTGGCCATCGGTGCTAAAGCGCCACTTGCCGATGCGGCCATGGCCAATGTAGACGGCACAATGATGACCCTGGAATCTGCTGCAGGTCCCAACGGTTTGCTCGTTGTGTTCAGCTGCAATACTTGTCCATTTGTCGTCGGCAATGGCAGCAAAAGCGACGGCTGGGAAGGGCGCTACAATGCCACCAACGAAGCGGCGCAACGCATGGGCGTAGGCATGGTCCTTGTCAATTCCAACGAAGCAAAACGCGACAACCATGATAGCATGGAAGCGATGCAAGAACATGCCAAGGCCGAAGGATACAAAATGCCCTATCTCATGGACAAAGCACACCGAATCGCTGATGCCTTCGGTGCATTGAAAACCCCTCATGTTTACTTGTTTAACAAGGACATGGAGCTGGTATACCGTGGATCATTGGACGACAACGTCAGCGATGCGAGTGCAGTTCAGGCAAATTATGTCATGGACGCCATGACCGCTTTGAAAAAGGGAAAGGCTTGCGACGTAACGGAAACAAAAGCCATCGGCTGCTCCATCAAACGCATACAATAACCTCAAAGGGGTAAGTTGCCGTGCTTCTTGCGTGGCAACTGATCTACTTTGTTTTTCAGCATTTCAAAAGCGCTGATCAGTTTGGCCCGGGTGTTGCGCGGCAGGATAACCTCGTCGACGTAGCCCCGGGCCGCTGCATTGTACGGATGTGCAAATAGTTCTGCGTATTCTTTTTCCTTTTCTTCCCAGACCGCCTTCGGATCATCTGCATTGGCAATTTCACGCTTGAAAATAATCTCAGCAGCTCCTTTTGCTCCCATGACCGCAATCTCTGCAGTAGGCCAAGCGTACACCAAATCTGCACCAATGTGTTGGCTGTTCATCACATCGTAGGCTCCGCCATATGCTTTGCGCGTAATGACCGTGATCCTTGGGACCGTCGCCTCGCTAAAAGCGTACAACAACTTTGCTCCGTTCGTGATGATTCCATTCCACTCTTGGTCTGTGCCGGGCAAGAAGCCGGGTACATCTTCAAAAACCAGCAACGGGACATTGAAGGCATCGCATGTGCGCACAAAACGAGCCGCCTTGGTGGACGCCTTAATGTCCAAAACACCCGCGAGAAAGGCCGGTTGATTGGCCACCACCCCGATGCTCCTGCCCGCCAATCGTGCAAAGCCGCAAACCATGTTTTCAGCGTAGTCTTTTTGAACTTCGGTGAACGAATCCGCATCACAAACTTCTTGAATGGCTCCTCGGATGTCATATGGCTGCAAAGCGCTCTCGGGCACAATGCTATCCAACGCAGGCCGCTCCTCATTGCCTGATTCGTAAGCCAGCACAGCCGGCTCGTCTTCGCAGTTTTGGGGCAAATAACCCAAGACCGTTTTCAGATGCTGAATCACTGCTGCTTCGTTGGGTGCCGTGAAATGTGTGACGCCTGATTTCATGGCATGGGTTTTTGCGCCCCCCAAATCTTCACTGGTCACCTCCTCATGGGTCACTGTTTTGACCACATTGGGTCCCGTAACGAACATGTAACTCGTGCCTTCTGCCATGAAAATAAAATCCGTCAAAGCTGGCGAATAAACGGCCCCTCCAGCACACGGTCCCAGGATCGCGCTCAATTGTGGAATCACTCCACTCGCCCTGACGTTTCGATAGAAAATATCTGCATATCCCCCGAGGGAAGAAACACCCTCTTGGATGCGGGCTCCGCCACTGTCATTCAACCCGATCAGCGGTGCGCCGTTCTGCATTGCCAAGTCCATGATGCGGCAAATTTTCGCCGCATGCGCTTCAGCTAATGAACCCCCCAGCACAGTAAAGTCTTGCGAAAACACATAGACCAATCGGCCATTGACCTGTCCAAATCCGGTGACCACACCGTCCCCCAAAAATTGTTGTTTTTCCAACCCAAAATTGGTCGAACGGTGCTTCACCAACATCCCCAACTCTTCGAAGCTTCCCGGATCCATCAACAAATCGATGCGCTCGCGCGCCGTCAGTTTTCCTTTGGCATGTTGTGCAGCGATGCGCTTTTCTCCTCCCCCTAATTGGGCTTGAGCGCGCAAATCATTGAGGCGTTTTCTGTGTTGCTCCATGTTGCTAATTTAAGGCGCTTCCGATAGGACTCGATTGAATCTCGGGATAGAATAGCGTTCAAAAATCCGACACCCATTCCATTCGAAAAGTAGCCGATTCCGGAAGTACCTTTGCACGGAAGAGCTTCGGCTCAAAATTTCACGTGAATTATGCATAGAACGCACACATGCGGCGACCTGCGCGCCGAGCACGCCGGAGAAAACGTCATTCTGAGTGGATGGGTCCAGCGCACCCGTGACTTGGGAGGAATGACCTTTGTTGACTTGAGGGACCGATATGGGCTCACCCAGCTCGCATTCAATATGGATACCGATGAGGATCTTTGCTTGAAGGCACGAAAGCTTGGGCGGGAATTTGTTATAAAGGTGACGGGAAAGGTCATCATCCGAGAATCCAAGAATGCGCAAATTTCCACCGGAGATGTGGAGATCATTGTCACTGAACTGGAGGTGCTCAATGCAAGCAAGACTCCCCCCTTCACGATTGAAGATGAAACCGATGGAGGCGATGACTTGCGGATGCAATTCCGCTACCTCGACCTGCGGCGAAATCCAGTTCAAGCCAATCTGATGCTCCGGCATCGGTTGAGCATTGAGACCCGCAAATACCTCGATGGCATTGAATTCATTGAAGTGGAGACTCCTTATTTGATCAAGTCAACGCCAGAGGGTGCCCGTGATTTTGTTGTGCCTTCCCGGATGAATCCCGGACAATTTTACGCATTGCCGCAAAGTCCCCAAACCTTCAAGCAGTTGCTCATGGTGAGTGGGTATGACCGTTACTACCAAATCGTGAAGTGTTTTCGCGATGAGGACTTGCGAGCAGACCGCCAACCGGAATTCACGCAAATAGACTGTGAAATGGCGTTTGTGGAGCAAGAGGATGTGCTCAATACGTTTGAGAACCTCGTGCGCCATTTGTTTCAGGTGGTCATGAAGGTGAACATTGAATCGTTCCCGCGCATGACGTATGACGAAGCCATGGAACGCTATGGCAGTGACAAACCTGACGTACGTTTTGGCATGGAATTCGTTGATTTTAGCCCTGTTGCACAAGGCAAAGGGTTCGGCGTTTTCGACAATGCCGAAGCCGTTCTGGGCATTGTTGTTCCAGGAAGCGCGGACTACACGAGAAAGCAATTGGACAAGCTCACCGACTGGGTAAAGCGTCCTCAAATCGGAGCCAAAGGGCTAGTCTATTGCAAATGCAATGAGGACGGCACATTCAAATCATCCGTTGACAAATTCTTCGATGGTGAGTCCCTTGCCGCCTGGGCCGAACACTCCGAAGCTGCTGCAGGTGACTTGATCTTGATGCTGTCTGGTGACTTGAATAAGGTGCGCAACCAGCTCAACGAACTCCGATTGCACATGGGATCGGCCCTGGATCTTCGAGATCCCAAGAATTTCAAACCCCTTTGGGTGGTTGATTTTCCGCTGCTCGAGTGGGATGAGGATTCAGAGCGTTTCCACGCGATGCACCACCCCTTCACTTCGCCCAAACCCGAACATTTCGATCTCATCGATAGCGACCCAGGAGCCGTGCGTGCCAATGCTTATGACATGGTCATCAACGGTGTCGAAATTGGAGGAGGATCCATCCGAATCCACGACAAGGCGGTACAAGCGCGAATGTTCGATTTGCTTGGATTCAGCCCTGAAGAAGCCGAAGCACAATTTGGTTTCCTCATGAATGCTTTCCAATACGGCGCTCCCCCCCATGGTGGACTCGCATTGGGTTTTGACCGCCTGTGCTCTCTGTTTGGCGGTAGCGATTCCATTCGGGATTTCATCGCATTCCCCAAAAACAACTCGGGTCGCGACGTCATGATTGACGCTCCTAGCCCAATTCACGACGAACAATACACAGAACTTTTTCTCCAGTCTACTGCTCCTGCGAAAGACGAAGAATAATTCATACAACATCCGATTCCATGTATCCTCCCGAACTAGTAGCCCCTATGAAAACCGACTTGACTGAAGTCGGAGTAACCGAATTGATCACAGCTGAAGATGTGGATAACGCACTGAAACAAGAGGGAACGACTTTGGTCGTGCTCAACAGTGTTTGCGGTTGCGCAGCCGGTTCCATGCGACCGGGTGTGAAGCTCGCATTGCAGCACAGCAAGTTGCCCAACCACAAAACCACAGCCTTTGCCGGTGTGGACAAAGACGCGGTCGATCGCGCTCGAAAGTTCATGTTGCCGTATCCGCCAAGCTCCCCGAGCATCGCCCTTTTCAAAGATGGCCGGCTCATGCACATGATTGAACGGCACCACATCGAGGGACGCACCGCGGAAATGATCGCGGACAACCTCAAGTTGGCCTTTGACGAATACTGCTGAGGGCTGAGATGAAAGCCCCTCGCTTTCAGTTCTCCCAACACCAGGATGCGCTAGCAGCCGCTCTGCTCACGTGGCTTTGGACAGCGGTCAGTTACCCACAAGCCGTTTTTCACCCCAACAGCTCGTTGCTTGCTTCGAGCCGGGATTCGGTGAAAAACATCTACACCTTGGCCTGGCAATTGGCACATGGCAAAGGCAACCACTGGGAATTTTCCGGCATGGGCTGGCCATTCACAGAGCACGTTTTCTACACCGACGGCCACCCTTTACTGGCTAGGATTTTGAGTCCATTCGTCCCTGAGCTCATTCCTGCCGAATGGACCGCAGGCGTCCTGCACATCGCCATCCTTTTCAGTTTTGGATTCACCGCTTTCATCCTTGTAAAGCTTTTGGCCGCTTACCACGTTCGCGGAAATTGGATCATCGTTTTTTGCAGCCTTTTGCCTTTGTGTCATCCCCAAGCACTGCGGTGGACCGGGCACTATGCGATGGCCTATACCTACGCCATTCCACTCGCGTGGTATCTTCAGGTCAGGTGGTTGGAAAACAAGGGATGGAAATGGGTTTTGCTTCAAAGCATTCATTTGCTCACTTTGCTTCTTACACACGCCTATCTCGGTGCCATTTCAGCCGCATTTGCTGGGTTAATCGCTGGCTTTCACGTGCTCGCTCATTGGCAATCTTACGTCAAGAAAACCCATCAATTGGGGCAAATAGCGGTGGCGACAATCGGGCCACTCTTGGCTTATGTAGCCATGCTCAAGGCCACGGATATTCATCCGTTCCGAACGGATCAACCGTTCGGATTCTGGGACAACGTTTCCACTTGGAATGCCGCTTTGTTGCCCAGTCATGGCGGCCTCGGGTGATTGCGACGAGAGTTGGGCTGGGGGCGCAATGCTTGGGAAGGATG
>CAXDQP010000115.1:0-6690 GCA_963991335.1 uncultured Flavobacteriales bacterium | reverse complement strand
TTCCGATACCAAGACGGCGAATTACCACGTGTCCACCGGAAATTACACCGATTGGTACAGTGGGTTGGCATACCGCAATGAGGGAGTGGACGTGCAACCGTGTGGGGATGTGATCAACTGCAACGGTTACAACGTGGGGTGGTTGGCCTCCGATGAATGGATGAACTATACCGTGAATGTTGAAGTTGCTGGAGTCTATGATGTCGCGTTGCGCGTTGCTGCAGGTGCGGACGACGGAACATTCCATTTTGAGGTGAATGGAGCGGATGTTTCTCAGCCGGTTTCTGTGGCGAATTCGGGAGGCTGGGAAAGCTGGACAACAGTCGAAGTGGAAGATGTGATCCTGTACGAGGGCCAATCGACCTTGTCATTTTACATGAATCAACCGGGATTCAATTTGAGCAGCTTTGAATTCCAGTACACCGGAATGTCACCAGCGGACGCAGACCATGAATTTGTTTCGGCTCAAACCCGGAATAACGACCAAATTGAGATGACGGTGAATAAGCCGATCGAGGCGCCATTGGCTGCTGTCCCCGGAGGTTTTGAGATTTCTGTGAATGGCGAAGTCCGTTTGTTCAATGCCATGGCGCTGAGCTCTGAAAATGACCGCATGATCGTTTTTGATATGGATCAACCATTGAAGGGAACGGATGTCATCAAAATCTCGTATTCAGGATCAGCTGTGCAAGCGGAAGATGGTGACCTCCTCGAAGCATTTCAATTGGAGGATGTCCTGAATACCTTGGACATCGTCCACGAAATCCCCGGGCGAATCGAAGCAGAATCATATTCCTATCAAGTGGGCGTGGAATTGGAGGGGACATCGGATATTGGGGGCGGACAAAACGTGGGCTACTTGGATGCGGGCGACATCCTTGAATACCAAGTCCAGGTGAGTAATTCAGGCTTTTACAATGTGGATTTTCGAACCGCATCCCTCGACGGCACTGGCGCTGTTCTCGTTCGACTCATCCGGGAAAACGGGCAAGTCATCTATGTATGCCAATCCGAGTTTGAGCCGACTGGAGGATGGCAGGATTGGGCAACGACCTCGGCTACGGCCAACTTGGACACCGGCATGTACACCATGCGTGTACAGATTACAGATGCACCGTTCAACCTCAATTGGATTCAGTTCGATTATCAGGAACAGGAAGAAGAGGAAGAAGAGGAAGAAGAGGAAGAGATTTCTTACGGGTTTGCGTTCAATAACATCGTGACGTATCCAAATCCTGCAGCAGATCAGATTACCATTGCTTACGGGGTGTTCCTCAGCCAAGATTTGGCATTGTCCTTTTATGACTCGAGGGGAAGGCCGGTGTATGGGAAGGTATTTGAAGAAGTATCGGTCATCGAGGAGCCGCTGGATTTGAGCACGCTGTCGATGGGGCTCTACCATGTTTTTATCCAAAAAGAAAATGGTGAAATCGAAGTAGGTCGTTTTGTCAAAGCGGCGAAATAACGGACCCAATTAATCCACTTTGTACAATTCAAACATGCAGTGTAAATTGCACACGCATTCGGTGAGTTTAATGAACTACGCATCGAATCACAGGATTCACAATCCCTTCAACTCAACAACTACTATGCATAAGAAACTGATGCGCTTTTGGCGTAACTCGCTAATGCTCATTTTTGCTGCACTCTGTGTGGCGAGTGGAGCCCAAGCACAATCCACTGCCCTTACAGGGAAAGTTTTAGACGGCAACTCAGAAAATGCGCTCATCGGAACTACGGTGTTGGTGAAAGGAACGACCAACGGTGTCGTTGCGGATGCAACGGGCGCCTTCTCCATCCAAGTACCTTCATTTCCGACCGAGCTTGTATTCAGCTTCATCGGTTATGAGACGCAAACGGTCACTGCGGTGAATGCGCAACCTTTGACGATTCGGATGATGGTGGATGCAGAATTGGTCGATGAGGTGGTAGTCGTGGGCTATGGTCGACAGAAGAAGAAAGTGTCCACGGGCTCAATCTCTAAAGTTGATGCGAAAGACATCGAAGGCATTGCTGTTCCAGACGTGATCAGTGCGTTGGAAGGCCAGACCTCAGGCTTGTTGATCAATGAGTCCAGTGGACAGCCCGGTGCTGGAAAGAGCATTCTTATTCGCGGTATCAGCACAAACGGAGACAATACACCGCTTTTTGTAGTAGACGGTCTGCAAGTTGGGAACATTGATAACATCAACCCGAGCGATATCGAATCTGTCGATGTCTTGAAGGACGCGGCTTCCAGTGCTATCTACGGAGCGCGTGCAGCCAACGGCGTCGTGATCATCACGACGAAGAGTGGCACAGGGAAAGACGCAGGTTCCATTACATATTCAACAAGTTATTTGAACTCACGCCCTTGGAAATTGCCTGAAATGTTGGGCGCAGAAGATTACGTGATGTTGATCCGTGAAAAGTTCGCGAATAGCAACCAAACTGCTGGGCTGAACTCATTGGGCTTTCCGGACTTAGGAGATTCACTAGCCCATGATACCGATTGGATGAATGAGATTTTCAATCCGGCTCAAGTGGTCAATCATCGGATCACCGCCTCAGGCAAAAACTCGTATCTATCCATCGACTATTGGAATCAGAATGGTGTCATTGGCGGGGAGAAGTCCAATTACAAGCGCTATGCATTGCGCTACAATTCAACCAAAAAAGTCAAAGGAATCTTGACGGTTGGTCAAAACCTTTACCTCAACAGGACAGACAACAACAACATTGGAACGAACAGTGCTTTTGGCGGCGTCCAATCGGACGCGTTTGCCTACGATCCATTGACGCCTGTGTACAGTGATGAAGGTCAATATGGTTTTGCACAATCACCATGGGTCCAAAAAGAATACATCAATCCGTTGAGCCGATTGTGGCTTCAGAATGGAGACGGCAAGTCCGATCAGATTTTGGGCAATGTCTATTTGGAGGCGGAGTTGATCGAGGGACTGCGATTGAAAACGGATTTGGGCTTCGACCTCAATTGGTGGGATTACCGCAATTTCACTCCTACCTATGAATTCCACCCTGCCGCAAGCAATTTGACGAATGACGTCAGCCAAGGTTCAGGAAACTTTCAGGGCATTCAGTGGGAAAACACGGCGAACTATGTGAAGACCGTGAATGAGAAGCACAATTTTGACTTCTTGCTCGGAACGTCATACCGAGCGAATGAATTCCGTCAAGTGGGAGGCTCAACATCCAATATTCCTTTTGATTCCCAATTCAATCCGAACTTTCAATACCTCGATGCGGGACAAGACACATTGGACCTGACGTTTGGAGGCGCTTCTGTGGACTACGCGTTGATCAGTACCTTCTCACGATTGCTTTACGATTATGACGAGAAGTACCTCTTCTCTGCAACGGTGCGCCGGGATGGCTCTTCCAATTTTGGAGCGAACAACCAATTTGGTGTCTTTCCTTCCTTCTCCGCGGGTTGGGTAGCCTCCAATGAAGATTTCATGGATGGATTTGAAGATGTCAGCTTTTTGAAGGTGCGGGCTTCTTGGGGAGTGAACGGCTCCGATCGCATTGCTCCTCTGAGTTATGTGTCACGGGTTGAAAATGTGTTTACCTACGCCTTTGGTGCGGAGGAGCAAACACTCAACACAGGTTCTGCACTTGCGACGCCACCGAACAAAGACGTGAAGTGGGAGGAGAGTGAACAAATAGACATCGGAATTGAGCTGGGATTGTTTGATGACAAGCTGACCGTTGAAGCCGATGTTTACCGAAAGACGACCAAGGATTTGTTAATGGCACAGCTCATCCCAGGCTACATCGGTGCAACGAACAATCCAATTTCCAACTTGGGTGAGATTCGAAACCAAGGAATCGAGCTGTCCTTGACACACCGCGCATCCGTGTACGAAGTCGATTTCTCCACAACGTTGAACTACACGCATTTCACGAATGAAGTCATCAATGTAGCAGGGGAAACAGGGTTTCTCAATGGTTGGGGCTGGCCTGTGCGAAACACAGCGATTACGCGCATGAGCGAAGGCTATGCAGTTGGCCATTTCATTGGCTACCAGAGCGATGGGATTTTCCAGAGTCAATCGGAAGTTTTCTCCCACATCAATTCAGAAGGGGATTTGCTCCAACCCAATGCAGCGCCAGGGGATATTAAATTCTTGGATTCAAATGGCGACGGGGTCATTGATTCAGACGACATTACTGATATTGGCAATCCTTGGCCGAAGCACATCTTCGGATTGAGTTCCAACATTGACTACAAAAACTTTTACATCAGTGCTGTTTTCAATGCGCAAATTGGACATGATATTTTCCGGACCTACGAACGATCCGATGTCACGTTCTCGAACTACCAGAGTTTTTGGATGGACCGCTGGACACCAAGCGCTCCAAGTGAAGTATTGCCGCGTCTGACTTCTACAGACCCCAATAACAACCAACGCCCTTCTGATTTCTATGTCGAAAAAGGCAATTTCTTGCGCGTGCGCAATCTTCAAATCGGATGGACCTTGCCAAAGCGTTGGATTGACAAGGCGCAGATGCAAGAAGTGAAGGTGTACTTCACAGCGAACAACTTGCTCACCATCACCAACTACCGCGGATTCGACCCGGACATTGGAACGAGTGGGTGGATCTTGGATACAGGTATTGACAAAGGATTTTATCCGAATAACCGTTCCATTGGAGCGGGCATTAACGTAACCCTCTAAAGCACAGAATCATGAATACGACATTCCGCAACCTTCTCATTCTTGCCGGTTTTACCATGGTTTTTGCTGCATGCAACAAAGACCGATTGCAGGTGGACCCTGTGAACCAGTTTCTCTCCAGTAACTATTACCAAACAGAGGAACAAGTTTCGAATGCCCTCATTGGTGCCTACGATCCCGTCGGTTGGTCCATGGCATTTGGCCAATGGATTTCCCCGACCATGTTTGGTGAAATTCGCTCAGACAATGCCAACGCAGGAGGAGATCCTTCCGATAATGATCAGCCCGGCTGGCAGGAGTTTGATGATTTTAGAAACACGAACATCAATACCATTACGCATCCCATTTACCGGCGCAGCTATATCGGCATTGGACGTGTGAATGCGTTGTTGGAATTGACAGAGCTTTCCACCCCAGCTGTAGAGATGTACAAAGCCGAGGCGCTTTTTCTTCGCGCTTATTATCACTTTGAATTGTTCCGTCATTTCGGTCCGATTCCTTTGGTAACGACAACACTCACGCCAAACGCGCTGGATTTGAGTCGCAATACACTGTCGGAGGTCATGCAGCAAATTGTGCAAGATTGCGAAGATGCTGCGGCAGTTCTTCCAACGAGCGCTCCTTCAGGTGAAGAAGGACGTGCAACCCGCGGTGCGGCTCTGGCGCTCATGGGAAAGGCTTACCTCTACTGGGCAGATTTGAAAGGAGATGACGTGATGATGTTCGATCAGGCAGCGTCTGCCCTTCAACAAGTTGTGGATTTGGGCGTTTACGAATTGGAAGATGAGATGGAGCGTTTGTACCAATTGGGCGTGCGCAATACCGCTGAATCCGTGTTCGAAATTCAGCACAATCCTCTTTATTCGAGCGATTGGGGTTGGAGCGAAGGAGTGGATGGCAATGCAATGATTCAATTGTGTGGCATTCGAGGATTGTGTGCGGAGCACCCAGCGTATGAAGCCGGTTGGGGCTTTATGTCCGTAACGGAAGGCCTCTGGAATCACTTCTTGGACGATGATCAGTACCGGCGCGATGTGGCAATCATTTCAGAGGATGAGTTGGCCCAAGACTTAGCTGATGCCGGCTTGAGTTGCGACCCCATCATTGACATGACACAGAATATCCCGCAAGATTTCTCCGGTTACTGGCAGCATAAATATGCCAATTACAAATCCTTCGCCGGCATGAATGTCAACGGTGGCAATGAGCATTTGACCAAATCGCTGAATGCGCACGCACTGCGCTACGCCGATGTTCTTTTGATGCTTGCAGAGGCATTGCACCGGGGGTCGGGAGATGACGGCTCAGCCATGTCTTACATCGACATCGTCCGTGAGCGGGCGGCAGGGCCTGGCGACAATGCCGGCAACTTCCGAACAGCTTCTGATGTAATGGCCGCTGAAGGGTGGGGCTTACAGGAACTCATTTGGTACGAACGTCGGGCTGAATTCGCTTGTGAAGGGGATCGTTGGTTCGACCTCGTTCGATCGGGCCGTGCCGATGCGAGTCTGTTTGTTGGCGATGGAGATAAAGAAGGGAATTTCAATGAGGAACACTTGTGGTTGCCCATTGCCCTCGAAGAAACAGTCCTCGCTACGAACCTCACGACGTACCCAGAAGCGTCACTATTCAATTGAATCGTGGTGCAGGTGAAACGCTAGAATCATTCAATCAACCCAAATCAATAATTCATTTCAGATGAACAAGACCTTAAGAGTTCTTAGCGTCCTATTCTTGTCAAGCTTGGTAATCGCCGCTTGCAACAAGGATGACGACAATCCGGAGCCAGCAGATGTAATTGCGAGCTTCCAATATGAAATCAGTGCGGACAACTGGTCCGATGTTGTCTTCACCAACTATTCACAAAATGCGTCAACCTACGCATGGGATTTTGGTGACGGAAACACAAGCACAGAAGAAGGACCTACCCATTCGTACGCCGCTGGCGGCACTTATGAGGTGATGCTCACTGCAACAGGTGAGGCGGGCACAGCCTCCAAGTCAGAAACGA
>CAXDQP010000114.1:0-6720 GCA_963991335.1 uncultured Flavobacteriales bacterium | reverse complement strand
TGTGCAAAATGGATCGGGAATGGGAGGGTGTTGTTGCCTTCATTTGGTTTTGCTAAAATAATGAGCAAAGCCAAAATAAAACGCAATGGGGCAAAAATTATTTTAATGGGGGCTTTTAAGTAGTCGAAATGCGGGCAACATCAGGAAGGACAGACTTCGCCAAAAGCCGCTAAGACTGCCAGTACATCTTGCACGCTGCTTGCTCCATCTCCTGTCACATCAGCATCACAATTTGAAGTGCATCCGAAGTCCGCCAACAAGAGCAAGATGTCTTGCACCTCTGTTAGACCACTGCCATTCAAATCGGTCACACAAAAACAGGCGTGTGGTGCGAAAAATGCATCGGGAATCAGCACTTGGCAATCGGGTTCAGCGGTGAAGAATATTTCCAAATCAACGGGCAGGTTATTCGCGGTCAATCCGTTCATTACGATGGTGTAGGGGCTTTCCGATAGGGAATACAACGTTCCATTTATGCTGATCAATCCTGTGCTTGGTGCGGCTTGAGCGGTTACAATGATTTCCTGCGAATAGGTGTCGTTTTCACTGCTGCATGCGGTTTGTTCCCCCACAACCACCTCAGTGATCAAACAGCCTCCGATGACCCACCCAATGTCTTCAAACATGCCTAACATGGCAGGCCCAGGATTATGATTGGACTCCGCGGTATTGATTGCAGGGGTCATGAGGCTATTGATAGAACCTGCTGAATACGTGGATTCATTCAGGTGAGAATAACTCGACCCCGGTTGGTAATTTGCAGGTGCGTGTAGGCGCGGTCGCGCGCCACTCGTACCCTCTGTTCCATTGGAGCCGTTCCAATAAATGGCGTTGGAAGTCAACGCACTGCCCAATGTTTGTGAGCCATTGGAGAGATCCAACAAGGCAGTAGAATCTGCCGTTTCTGTAAATTGATCGTACGCGTAAGGTGTATTTGCGGTGCCGATGAAACCGAACCCGTTCGTGAAATACGCGCTCCCAATGAAACCAAGCCCATGCCCAATCTCATGCAGCGCGGCCGTTACAAAATCATATTGACCCGAAGGAGTTGCACCATCGGTTCCGAGGTACCAATTGGCTGTGCTGTTGAAGGAACAAGAAATATCCGATTGTTCACTCAGGTCTGTATCGACCAGTGCATTGGCCAATGCGGACGGGTAAAACGTATCGGGAAAGGGGGCATTTGCAAAATTCTCGTGCAAATTATTGGGCCCTGCTTGAGCGAGGGCCCCGCTTTCGAAGTCTTCCCATGTAGCATCAATGCGAATGGTCACATTCGACGTGATCAAGACAGACCAAATGTCAACGGCGTGATTGAAAGCGATAATTACTTCTTCGGGAAAGCCATTGTAGTTCACAATAATATTGGCATCGCGGATGGCCGCTGGCGAGTAAAAAGAAGGGGGCGGGACGTGGGTAAATGCATCTACAGGAATTCCTTCCAAGCCTCCGTTGCAACCAAGAAACTTTTCACATGCGTCAGGGTGCTGCCATTCTTGAAGACCAAAGAATTGTTGTGCGTTGACAGAGATGGCTCCCAGTAATATTCCCGCGAGAAATCCAAGGCATCGAACAATTTGGTCTTGTTTGGTAGGCATGGGATCACAATTAGCAACCTGCAAGATACTTCATTCCACTGAATTTTTCGAATTATCGATTGCATTGCTACTTTTGTTAGCAAAGGAATGTTCCATGCCGAATACCCCACTGCCCCATTTTGCACAGCGCCTCAAAGCCCTCCGGAAGGTGAAGGGGTTGACCCAACAGGAACTTGCAGACCGCCTCGGTCTGAAGCGAGCAGCGCTCGGAGCTTATGAGGAAGGACGCGCAGCACCACGCCTCATCAATGTCATTGCAATTGCAGATTTCTTTGGTGTTTCTGCCGATGCGCTGCTCAAGGGCGCAGATTCCGCGGAAGAACGCCAGCGCGGGAAATCCATGCGGATTCTAACCGTTCCCGTCCGTGAGGCGGATGCGGAGGAACGTGTCGCAGTGGTTCCTGTAAAAGCAGCTGCGGGCTATTTGGACGGATATGGCGACCCAGAATTTGTACAGGGACTGCGCACATTTGATCTGCCGTTGCCTGAAGTTCCCGCCCAATTGACGCATCGGCTCTTTCAGATTGCCGGCGAGAGCATGTTGCCCATTCCAAGTGGCAGCTATATCCTCAGTACGTACGAGGAAGATTGGCATCGTGCAGGCGGCATGCGCCCTTACATCATCATCAAACGGAACAATGGAGTTGTTTTCAAACGGGTTGAAAATCGATTGGATACGGAGCACAATGATTTTTGGCTGATTTCGGACAATCCCGATTTTCCTCCCTACTCCGTGCGTCCAGAAGATGTGGTTGAGATCTGGAGAGCCAGGGGGTACTTAGCCTTTGATTGGCCGACACCCGCTTTCTCGGGCATGGAACGGATTCAAGGAACCCTGGATTCGTTGCGCGCAGAGATTCACGCACTCAAACAAGAAATGCCCATATAGATCTAACACCGAGCGCGACTACTTCTTCCACTGCATCGAGCTTGGAAGTAAGCAATTGTTCGATGCCCCCCTTCAACGTTTGCATGCTGGATGGGCAGCCACTGCAGGCTCCGCGCATGTGAACGTAGACCTTTCCCTCCTTGAAGGCCTTGAAGTCGATGGCCCCGCCATCTTGCTCCACTGCGGGCCGGACAAATTCATCCAAGAGCCGTTTGATTTCGGCATCGTGTTCGGAAGGAAGCATCTCGTTTTCGGGAATGAAGTTCACGGAAGCATTCGCTTCTGCCACCCCGGGATCTATCTCGGGTTCCTGCGCAGTTTCTAATTGTTCCTGAACGTTCAAAAAGGCGGCGGTGTCCACGGCCTGCTCATTCTCCATTAGCCATTCCCGTAAATATTCCCGCAATTGCTGCACAATCATTTCCCACCCCAAGGACTCATCTTTGCTCACGGACACGAAGCACCCACTGATGAAAACGCCTTTCACGAACGGAAAATTGAACAACTCTTCAGCCAGCGGCGAGCACCATGATGCTTCCGTTTTGGAGCGAAATTCAGCTTGGTAGTCGCCCTCAATCAGGGGCCGATCAGCGACGAATTTCATCACGGCAGGATTGGGCGTCATTTCGGCGTAAACACTTGTCGGTATTGGCATGCATCAAAGGTAGTCTTCAGCACTTAAATTGCGGACTCTAAAGATTTCAGAAAGTATGAATGTTATGAATAATTTGCGATTTTCCAGGGGTGTTATCCTCGCCACGATTGCATTGATCGTTGTGGGGCATTCAGCTCAGGCACAAGAGACGTTTCCTGTCAATGGGACCGTAGACAAGCAATTGGTGCGGACCGCATTGGAGCACGCGACCGTGCACGTGAGTACCACTGAAATCATCGAGGATGCAACAGTCGTGATTTACCGTGGCCGAATCGAAGCGGTCGGAGCATCGACGACGACAGTTCCAACGGAACCGGCAGTGCACCATGACATGAGTGGATTGCACCTGTATCCCTCTTTCGTGGACGTTCATTCTTCTTATGCCATGCCCAAAACCCAGCGCGAAGGATGGAACCGTGGCCCTCAAGATTTGAGCGATAAGAAAGGCGCATTTGGCTGGAATGAGGCGATTCGTCCCGAAACCAATGCGGCAATGCACTTTGATCCGGTTGAAGCAGAAAAGGCGCGGGTGGCGCTGCAAAAAGCGGGATTCGGAGCGGTTCTAACGCATGTTCAAGACGGAATCGTAAGAGGAACGGGCGCATTGGTTGCCCTATCGGAAGATCCGAGAAAAGCGCTTTTGATTCCAGAAGCATCGGTTCACTTCAGCTTCAGGAAAGGCACTTCTTCCCAGGATTATCCGCGGTCATTGATGGGAGCGACGGCACTCTTGAAACAAACGCACTTTGATGCGGATTGGTACGCGGATGCTTCGCGTTTGAACGAGCGGCTGGAGTCGAATTTGTCGTTAGAAGCATTCAATGCTCAACGCGATTTGCCGGCATTTTTTGAAGCGGGCGGTTGGGAAGACGCACTGCGCGCAACAGACGTTGCAGAAGTGGTGAATCGAACGGAGCCATTTATTTTGGTGGCAGGCAACAACGTCTACCAGCGCCTCGAAGAGGTCAAAGCGACTGGAGCAGCTTTGGTCCTCTCGGTGAATCATCCCAAGCCGTTTGATGTGAGCGATCCGCACTTGAGCCGTTTGATTGGACTGGATGAGTTGAAGCATTGGGAGATGGCCCCTTCAAATGCTGCGCGTGTGCACCAATCGGGCATCTCATTTGCGATTACGACCGATGGCTTGCAAAAACCTACAGAGCTGAGGAAAGCCGTTCAAGTGGCCATTCGGAATGGATTGCCCGCAGACGCTGCGTTTGCTGCGTTGACAGAAGTGCCTGCGAAAATGCTTCGCGCCGATGATCGGGTTGGTTCATTGCGAGCGGGCTTGGAGGCGAACATCTTGGTCACGGACGGCCCCGTCTTTCACTCGGATGCACAATGGATGGAGCATTGGATCCAAGGGGAACAAAATGTTTATGTGGATCGCAATGCACTCGACATCCGTGGGGATTACGACGTGACCTTGGATGATCAAGTTTTGGCGCTAACCGTCGAAGGGGAGCAGGATGCCCCCCGGGGACATTTCTCCTTGGATTCGACAAAATTCAAAGTGAAATTGGATCAGGATGGACGCACATTGACCTTGGGTTTTCAACTCGATACGTTGGGAATAGATGGTTGGTGGCGAGCCACGGGAAATGCTTGGAGTGATAGCAGGATTTGGGAAGGAAAGGGCCAACGCGCGGACGGGACTTGGTTTGATTGGAGCGCAATTCGTCAGGAAACGGAGAAGGAAATCGGGGAGGCAGCGCCATCCGCAGAGCAACAGGATACAATCGCAGGGAAGGTAATTTTCCCTTTTACGGCTTATGGCAATGAAGTGCGTCCCAATGCCCAAACGGTTTGGTTCGAAAACGCGACCATTTGGACCTGTGAAGAGTCGGGAATTTTGGAAGGAGCAGACTTGGTGTTGCATGCGGGGGAAATTTTGGCGGTTGGTGTTGGCCTAGACCCGAATGCGGTATTTGGATCGAATCCACCGGAATACGAGACCATCGATGCCCGAGGAAAGCACATCACGCCGGGCATTATTGATGAGCACACGCATATTGCGGCGACACGCGGTATCAATGAAGGGACCCAGGCCAGCAGCGCAGAAGTCAGCATTGAGACTGCGGTCAACAGCGAAGATGTCAACATATACCGGCAATTGGCGGGTGGAGTGACCACGGCTCAAATATTGCATGGTTCGGCCAATCCAATTGGCGGCCAGAGCGCTATCATTAAGTTCCGATGGGGGGCATCGCCACAAGGATTGATCTTTGAAGAAGCTCCTTCATTCATCAAATTTGCCCTGGGGGAGAACGTGAAGCAAAGCAACTGGGGAAATAACTACCGGTCACGCTTTCCACAAACGAGGATGGGCGTGGAGCAAGTTTATTTTGATCACTTTTACCGGGCACGGGAATACGAACAATCGTGGAAGGATCATGAGAAAATGCTCCGAAACTCCAGCCGAAGAGCCCGGCGGTCCAATTTACTTTCAGCGGCGCCACGCCGGGATTTGGAATTGGAGACATTGGCTCAAATTCTTCGCAGCGAGCGTTTTGTAACCTGCCACAGCTACCGGCAGGACGAGATTAATATGCTCATGCACGTTGCGGATTCAATGGGATTTACCATCAACACCTTCACCCATATTTTGGAAGGCTACAAAGTCGCGGATAAAATGGCGGAGCATGGCGCAGGTGGTTCAAGCTTCAGCGATTGGTGGGCGTACAAATACGAGGTGAAAGATGCAATCCCATACAACGGTGCCGTATTGCATGGCCAAGGCATTGTCACCGCTTTCAATTCCGATGATGCGGAGATGGCACGCCGATTGAATCAGGAAGCGGCCAAAGCGGTGAAATATGGAGGCGTTTCCGAAGAAGAAGCACTGAAATTTGTGACACTCAACCCTGCGAAACTTCTGCGCATTGATCACATGGTCGGGTCCATTGAAGTGGGCAAGCATGCCGATGTCGTGTTGTGGGACCAACATCCACTCAGCGTTTATGCAAGGCCCGAGCAGACCTACGTTGACGGCGTTAAATATTTTGACCTTCAAGCCGATAGGGAGAAACGGGAATGGATGCGTTCGGAGCGGGCCCGCCTGACCCAGGCGATGAAAATGGGCGGGTCTGCCGCAGGTCCCCCCCGGCCTCCGATAGAAAAATTGAAGACCCATTACCATTGTGAAACCTTGACAGACGAGAACCGATGAATTGCAAATTGATTATCACCTTCTTGGTTAGCGCAGCATTCATGACCAAGGGACTTTGCCAGCCTACACCGGGAACGAAGCAAGCCGAAGCCGTATTGATCATCGGCGGAATAGCGCATTTGGGGACAGGAGATGTGCTGGAAAATTCAGCCATCGGTTTTCGCAATGGCAAAATCGATTATGTAGGCAATGCTCGGTCCGTTGATCGAGCGCGTTACGATGAATTGATTGAGGCAAAAGGCCAGCACATTTACCCGGGGTTCATTGCTCCCAATTCCACGTTGGGTTTGCAAGAAATTGGAGCCGTTCGGGCCACGCGAGATGATGCTGAAGTCGGAACATTCAAGCCGCACGTACGCAGCATTATTGCTTTCAACACGGACAGTGAAGTCACTCCTACGGTTCGCAC
>CAXDQP010000113.1:0-6988 GCA_963991335.1 uncultured Flavobacteriales bacterium | reverse complement strand
ATCGCATCCAGTAGGATTGCATATTGGGTCGCATCGGGAGTGCTTCGGACCATTGGACCCAGGTCCAAGTATATTTTATTGGGACTCATCTCCGTCGACTTGAGCAAGAGAATAGGATAACGTTGAGCCGTTTCAGCATTGGCCACCTTCAGTCCAATCCAAAAAGGCTGATCGCACGCATAATCCAATTCCAACCATACAGGTCTAACGGTAGTCAAATTGAATTGCTGCTCGTTGGTATTCGAAGTCAATACCGCCTCACTTGCCGTCAATTGAATCAATCCGCTTCCATCTCCTTCCAGCACCCAATCGGGACTTTCCGTTCGGACAATTGCAGCTGTGCTCGTCGACAACTCTTCAAATCGATTGGACGTTTCAAAGTCTTCTGCGTTGATGACTTGTGCTGCGTCCGTGTACCCGAGTATTAAGTTGAGCGTATCCCTGCCACCAAATTCGAGGTCCGGTGCATACGTGAATGCATCGTAAAAGGGATATGGTTGACGCGTTGAAGAAATCGCATTGGCGCGAATGCCGGCTGACAAAACCAATTCAGGGCTTGAACCCAGTAAGTCCGGTGAAAGTGGAATGTCTGCAGGAAGAGGGAAAGCACCCAAAACGTCGGTTGAGGAATACACCCAAACCTCTTCGATGCGGCTCGATGCAGTACCTTCCGTTTCGTCGGTAACGATGGCCATGGACTCCACGTGCAAGACGAACGGGTCGCCCTCCCATGATTGAATGCAACCTGTAACAGAAAAAAGCACAGCCGCTGCGATAGCGAAGGGCATAATTGGCGTCGGAAATGGTGAAGAAACGGAGGTCAACTGGGAAATAGGTATCGTGCGCTTGCGCCCGCAAAATTAACGTTTGGCGTGCGGCTCGCGTCATTCATAACGAACGGATTCAACGGTTCGTATCTTAGGTTTCCAACAAAAGAAAGGAGTTGTTCACAAATAGACTCAATCCGCACAGCGCACGCAACGTGTCGCTCCTGGCATCAAAAGAATGCGGCCCATTGGAATCCGATCACCGCAGTTGTGGCACAAGCCAAAGCGATCTTCCTTCAATCGATCCAACGCCCGAAGCAGATTTTTGTGCTGTTTCTCGACTTGTCGAAGCGCGGCCTGGTTGACGCTGCGGTTGTTAATGGCATCCATTCGGCTGACTCGCCCAATAGCATTTTCAGGCGGAATGGGCTTGGTCAATTCCCGGTATTCGATAATGCGCTCATCGAGTTGGGCCAGCTTTTGCTGAACCTTTTCTTTGAACTGTGCAATTTCTTTGGGGCTCCAATGGGACATTTTCCTTGGTTTGACCTCAAGATACGTTCCGATGCGAGGCCATCAAAACAATTCAAATTGCTAATTTTGCGGCATGAAATTTTTCATTGACACGGCCAACCTCGAACAAATTCGAGAAGCCCAATCCCTTGGTGTGTTGGACGGAGTAACCACCAACCCATCGCTCATGGCGAAGGAAGGCATCTCCGGAGACGCCGCTGTGAAAGCGCACTATGTGGCCATTTGCGAAATCGTCGATGGCGATGTTAGCGCCGAGGTCATCTCAACGGAATTCGAAGGGATGATTGCGGAAGGTCAAATTTTGGCTGACCTTCATGCAAACATCGTGGTCAAAGTGCCCGCAACGGCAGATGGTATCCGTGCCATTCGCTGGTTCACAGACAACGGCATCCGCACCAACTGCACGCTCATCTTTTCTGCGGGCCAAGCTTTGCTCGCGGCAAAAGCCGGTGCCAGCTATGTGAGCCCTTTCGTTGGTCGGCTCGACGACATCAGCAGCGACGGCTTGCAGTTGATCGAGAAAATCCGTGTCATTTATGACAATTATGATTACGGCACTGAAATCCTCGCAGCAAGCGTCCGACACACCATGCACATCATTGAATGCGCAGAAATCGGTGCCGACATCATGACGGGACCGCTCAGCGCCATCATGGGCTTGCTCAAGCACCCACTGACCGACAGCGGATTGGCCCAATTCTTGGCCGACCACGCCAAAGCCAAAGGCTGATGCTTTTGCGCATTCACCCGGATAATCCGGATGAACGAAAAATCCGACAAATCTGTGGTATGTTGGAGCGTGATGCCGTCATCATTGTACCCACGGATACCGTTTACAGTATGGCTTGCTTATTGGGATCTTCGAAAGGACTAGAGCGCATCGCTCGACTCAAAAACATCCCGCTGAAGACCGCACGATTCAGCATTGGCTGTTCTGATTTGAGTCAACTGTCCTTGTATACGCGACCGTTGAATAGTGGAACATTCAAAGCTATGAAACGTGCCTTTCCAGGGCCGTACACCTTCATCGTCCCTGCCAATAACAATGTCCCCAAATGGTTTACGGGCAAGCGAAAATCCATCGGCATTCGGGTGCCCAACAACCGAATTTTCAGTGCGATTGTGCAGGAATTGGGATTGCCACTGGTCGTGAGTTCCGTTCGAGATGCAAATGAAATCCAAGCATACACGACCGCCCCTGAACTCATTGCAGAGCGCTTAGGCAGTTCCGTGGACGCGGTCATTGATGGTGGCTATGGCAAACTCGATGCTTCCACCATTTTGGACTGCACAGGCGACGCTCCCATGCTGATTCGCGAAGGACTTGGGTCTGTGGACGATGTAATCTGACTTATTTATCCTGGGCGCGGGATGCGAGCATGGGCACAAACGCAAAGTCACCGTGTTCTTCACGAACAAAATCCGCTTCAGTCTTGCGCGTCAGGGTATACATGCGCTGGGTCTCTCCCTCACCAACCGGAATTACCAATCGCCCCCCAATTTTTAATTGCTTCAACAAAGCCTCAGGAACTTCGGGTGCACCACACGTGACGATGATCCCATCAAAAGGCGCAAATACGGCCTTGCCTTTGTAGCCATCTCCGTAAAATAGATCAGGTTTAAAACCCATAGCTGCGAGCAATGGCCGGGCTTTTTCAAAGAGGGTCCGCTGGCGTTCATTTGAATAGACCTTGTAGCCCATCGCGCACAGAACGGCGCATTGGTAACCACTGCCCGTTCCAATTTCAAGTACCTTTTCACCGGCGCTCAACTGGAGCAACTCGGTCTGTTTGGCCACCGTATGTGGTTTGCTAATCGTTTGGCCTGAACCAATTTGAAAGGCCTTATTCTGGTAGGCAAATTGCTCGAAAGCGGAGGACAGGAAAAAATGCCGCGGAACCCGGTCGATTGCCTCTAAAACTTCTTCATCCTTGATACCGAGAGCGCGCAGCTCATCAATCATCTTCCTTCGCTGCCCTTTGTGCCGGTATTCGTCTTTCATCTCGGGTTGAAATTAATTCACCAATGGGCATCTTTTTTAATCTCCCAAGACTTCTTTTTGAATGCAAATTGTGAATTCAATGTTCGTCGAAACACCGGCTAATCTCAACCATAAGTTGGTCTTCTGAAAGTACTTTTATCCCATGACAAAACACTGGTTCACTTGCAAGGTCAAGTACGTCCGCCACGATGCTGAAGGTGCTGAAGTTAAAGCCACGGAATCCTTCGTGCTCGATGCTTACAATTACACGGAAGCTGAATCGCGCATGACGGAAATCTGCGAGAATGAGGGCATTCGTCCCTTCGAAATTGTCCAAATCACCAAGTCCAATCTGTCCGAAGTCATTCGATTTGACGATGCCGACAAGTGGTTCAAAGTGAAGATTGCCTTGACCAGCCTTGATGAGCAAAAAGGAGTCGAAAAAGAATCCTATCAGCACGTATTGCTCTCTGCCAGCGATGTTCGTGATGCCTACGACAAGGTTCAGAAGCACATGTCCACCGTTGGACTTGGTTTCGTCATCCCTTCTGTTGTTTTCCAAAAAATCACCGAAGTTTTTCCACTGGAAGAAGAAGGCGGATCCCATGCCGTGGAAGGCGCTCCTGTTGGTTCATTCACAACCGACGAAGCGAAACCAGAAGTGCTTCAGGAAGTGTAAAGCCATTCCCAAGCGCTGAAATAAGCTTGAGATTCTTCTGCGCGCTCAATGAGTTGGTGGTAGAACGAATCACTGCCCAACGTGGCGCCATCTCCGATCATGAGCAGATGGTGCTTTGCTCGGGTCATTGCAACATTGGTTCGGCGGTATTCTTTCAAAAACCCAACCTCGCCTTCTGCATTGCTCCGAGTGAGTGAAATCACAATGGCGTCGCGTTCTTGCCCTTGAAAAGCATCCACGGTGGCGAACTCAACACGCTCGCGCATGCCAGCTTGCACTCCCAAAGCATCAAATTGCCGCATCAATTCAGCCACTTGAGCACGATACGGAGCAATGACTCCCACTTGAAAGGTGGGACAAGCTTCCAAAATCTCCAGTGTTCGCTGCAAAACAAACCCCGCCTCTGCACCATTGAAAGTGCTGGCACTCCCCTCCTCTTTCTCCTCATCAAAACCACAGCCAGCTGAATCAATGAAGGTCCAGGGACTTCGAAGAATCTCAGGAAGCGGATGCAGAAGCATTTCAGAAGCCGCCTGCAATCGTCCATCATAGAACCATTTGGAAGACGGCGCCATGATGTCAGGGTGCATCCGGTATTGTTCGGTCAGCAAGGTGATGCGTGCAGCGCATGATTTTGAGCGCATAAAGCGTGCAAGTGCACTCTCGTCCAGTCCCATCATTCGCGCTTTATCACTTTTGATGACTGGAGGCAGCTGGTGAGGATCGCCGGCAAGGATATACCGGTCGCTCTTGGACATGGGAATCAAAGCAGCGGGCAACATCGCTTGGCCCGATTCATCAATGATGACGCAGTCGAACTTTTCCGTTGCCAGTGCCTCGCTCGCAGCACCCGACAAAGTTGCGCAGACCACGTGGGCTTGTCGAATGACGCGCTCTGCAATGAAACGTTCCAGCTCGAAGGCTTCTTTTTGCAACGATTTTGCATCATGACGAGCGGCCGCTCGTTCAGAGCGTTGTTCGGGTCCAAAATTGCGGTGAAAACGATCCACAATTTGCCATGCTTTTTTTGCCCGCTTTCGCAAATCACGGACTTGTTTGTATTCCGGATCTGCTTCGACCAACATGTCCAAGCCAAACCGTTGCACCTCATCCGACAAACGCATCGGATGACCGATTCGGACGGCAGAAATGCCGTGTTTTGCGCATCCTTCGACCAACAAATCGACAGCAGCATTGCTTGGAGCCGTTAGCAAGAGCCTTTGCTTGCGATGAACCATTTCGACTACAAAGGCCAAAAGAGCTGTGGTCTTCCCCGTGCCGGGGGGGCCATGAAGCAGGCTCAGCGCTGGTTCGTTCAATGCATCTGTAAACCAAGCCAGTTGCTGTGCGTTTAATGCTGGTGGAGGACCTGTTAAGGACGTTTGCGGCAATTCATGCTTCACCACTTCGGGCAAGGCACCGTTATCTAGCAGCGCATTGCGGATGCCTTGTTCGTATTCACCATCCGTATTAATCCAGTGGCTCATAGCTTGGGCCATGCGCTGAAAGGTTCGATCGTCCGATCGGGCATCCAACGTCCAACGCTCATGGGTTTCAGCCGCCGTGAGTGGCTGACCATCCAAAATTATTTCCAGAGCGTCGGCCTTTGCCTTCCGCACAATCCCAATCCGAACTTCCGCAGTCAATTGCGGCGCTCCCGATTCATTGGCCTGATAAATAGAAACCGGTGAGCCTGTGCGAAATGCCCCCGAAAGACCAGCATTGTGTTGCATTTTCACCTTCAAGCGGACACGTCCTCTGAAGGTGAAGTCTTGATCTTCAATGGTCACTGGTGACCACGTCACGCCTTCGCTGCGACGAACGCGCAGGGATTTGCCTTCGATGGCTGCAGCCAAGCGCTTTTCCTCCTCTCGTTGCTCGTATACAAGGGCCTCGGCTAACTTACTCAGTTGTTCGATTGCCCCATTCATCACCGCGCTACTCGCCTGAAATCAACGCACCAATGTGAATGCGCCATTGATGTATTTGAAACCTTCTCCTTCGTCAACGGTCTGACCGTTGACATCATTGATGATCAACTCCGAGTTGGTCCGGGCAATGCCCAAGACATAATAATAAGTGCCCTCCGCGGCTTCGTCTGGAGTGGGCTTCCAACCCGATGACTTTCCAAAGTTGTTGCTTGTATACATCAGCTGTCCCCAGCGGTTGTAGATGCGAATGGTACTTCCATCGTATCGATCGCTATCCAAGCCTTCGACGTAGAATGCATCGTTCAAGGCATCCCATTGACCAGGACCATTCGGCGAAATGACGTTGGGAATGGTCAATTCACAAATGTCTTCTTCTACATCGAAAAAACTAGTCGTAGTCCACGTGCATGGCGGTGCCATCGTAATCAGCACATCATATTCCCCGGGTTCGCCAGCGTTGAGCACTGCTCCCGTCCCAACCGTTTCGCCTTCGAATTGCCAGTCATAGGTAAAGTCGGATTCACTCAAACCATCATTCGCAAAATTCAAGGATACGAGCTGCACCGCATCATCGGGACACACTTCGGCGCTGGCATTGACTCCGTTGGGAGGTGGAATGAAATCCACTTCAACATTTTGTGCCACCTCACAATTGTCCAAATCACCGCCTGTTACCGTGACCAGCAAGGTCATCACCGTGTCCTGGGTGAGTCCATCAACATTGACATTGGCACCGTTTCCATTGACCAAATCAGCCGGGGACCATTCGTATGAATAATTAAATCCCGGTTCCTGATTCAACACGTTGCCGATCAATGAAACAGGTGATCCGCAAAAACCCGCTGGGGTTTCAATTTCAACTTCTGGCCCTTGAACGACCGTCAGGTCCACATCCGTGCTGAATGTGCAGCCAAAGTTATTCGTAGCCGTATAGGTATAAGTACCTGACTCCACCGCCACAAGGGTGATTTCATTGCAATCCTCACTTTCATCATAGATGTTCGGCCCATCCCACGATGCACTGTCGCAGTCCATTCCAAAAACAGGCGTAAAGCCGATGGGCTCTGGGTATAAATCAGGATTGAAAATGACATTC
>CAXDQP010000112.1:0-7004 GCA_963991335.1 uncultured Flavobacteriales bacterium | reverse complement strand
AGCGTCAGATGTGTATAAGAGACTGACAATTTTGCGAGTGGGATAGACCTAAATGGGGATGCAATACTGAGCAACCTGCTATCTGAGTCGGAATTGGGGTTCTCATGGCATCGTGCTCACACCGTTGGCTTATCGAATGAGTGGCAGCTTAAACGATTCACGCTCCATACAGGTGTGTCTGGTCGTTTATTACTTGGCAATGGCTATTTCCAACTCAGTCAACAAAATGGTGAATTGGATGCATTCGGTGCGTTTTCAAATGGATTCAATGTGCCTTCATTAGCGATACCCAACCCAACAAATTTGAACCAAGCCATCCGAAACTGGGGGCCAGTTGGCCAAGGTTGGGGAGCCGATATAGGGGCAGCTCTTGAATGGGGCGAGAAACTTTGGGCGACGGCGGCAATAACAGATATCGGATTCATGGACTGGCGCGGTGAACGCTACAGCATTGGCTCGATATCACTGGGCAATTCGAATGCGCCTGATGACCCGGGTCAAAACTGGATCGATGTGACCACTTCTGCTCTTGATCCAAGCACCTGGTTCAGTAGCTCTGTCTCAGAAACCCGCAGAATATCGAATGGACCTTCTTTCCATATTGGAGGCGGAATTCAGCTCTTCGATGGCGTCACAATAGCTGCAGATGCTTCCTTCGATAATCCCGAATTGCTTGGGAATTCAGGGACTCGTCTGGGATTATCTTTTGTCCTGCGCCCATTACCATTCCTGCGCATCGATGGAGGATTAAGCAAATGGGGAAATGAAACAATTCGCTTCCCGTTGGGTTTAATCTTCGTAACAGGTAAGAAAGGATTTGAATGCGGAATACAAGCAACAGATGTGCAGGGCGCATGGGAGGCATCTCAACCCGAAATCGGACTGAGAGCGTGCTTCATGCGCTGGGTTTGGTGATTCAAACAGGCATGACATACTTGCTGACGGTTTCGATCTTGTCCCCAATGCAGGCTCAAAACAATGCCATGAATGAATCCGCTCACATCGACCAACAACACACCACAATTTCTTCGCATACCATTACATTAGGCGCTGGCTGCTTCTGGTGCGTAGAGGCAGTTTTTGAGAACCTCATTGGTGTCCATAGTGCAGTCTCTGGTTATATGGGAGGCAGCATCAAAAATCCGAGTTACCGCGAAGTGTGCACCGGAAGAACCGGCCACGCAGAAGTAGTCCAGGTCCAATATGATCCCGCAATCTTAAGTACTGCTACCCTGTTGGAAGTGTTTTTTGCGAGCCATGACCCGACAACTCTGAATCGGCAGGGCGCTGATGCTGGAACACAATACAGATCTGCTATTTTCTTTCATTCGGAAGCACAAGAACAAGAAGCAAAAGATGCCATCAGTCACGCTGCAAATACCTGGCAAAATACGATAGTAACTGAAGTTACCCGAGCCTCTGTATTTTACAAAGCCGAGGATTACCACCAAGCCTATTACGAACTAAACGGTGAAGCGCCTTATTGCCGTGCTGTAATCTTGCCAAAGATGAAAAAGCTCAATTCGGAGTTCCAGCACTTGCTGAAAACTCAATAAAGGAACTGAAATGTGCGTTCATTCGACGCTCTCGGCCTGCTCAATCAATTGATCCAATAGCGCATTAATTTCATCCAATTCACTGGCTTTGATTTTGGAATCCAGCCGTGCCTGTTTCTTCAATTGCCGATACATACTCGCTTTCTTTATTTCAATAGCCACGTATACCGTGTAACTGCCGTCTTCTCCTTGGTATTTTTCGTTCCCAATTTGACGCATGTCAGCAAGCTTCGTGCTGGTAATTTCACGCGCAAGGGTTTCAAACCGTGTCATAGCCTCGTCCAACACTTGACCTGTGGTGCTTTTTTGGTAATCGTCCGTTACCACTTCAAAATACGTTTGCACCTGTTGCGCCAAATTCTGCCGAGCGCGCATCTCAGCTTGACTAGTGGCAACGGCATCCATTTTGCTCGTGCCTTTGCCAGAGGCTCGATAATAGCGATTGGTGCTCTCGTATTTTGAGCCCGTAAAGGGTTCTTTTATCTTTTGGCCCAACGGATTGGCAGCACATGATGCGAAGAGCAGTGCTAAAGACAAGACAAAAATTGGGTAGAAGCGAACGGAACGTGATGCTTGCATAGTAGGATGATTGATTTTCTTTCAAGATGCGAAAGTCATGCCAAACTTCTCATTAAATTTGTCACCAGCGTTTTGTTTAAATCCATTTCTACATTCACAACCTGAACATTGATTCATGGCTCGTCTCATCCCACAAAAGCTCAGGAACAAACTTGCTTTGCGCATGCTGAGTTTTGCCTCTGCACAAGGCCGGATGAAACAGGGGACCTCCCTCAATAAGGCCAGCACCTTAATTCTGATCTACAAAGGGGAAACGGAGGCGAAATACAAATTGGTTAAAGATATCTCCAATTACCTCAAGAGCGAATTTGGCGTGAAGCGAGTGATGCGCCTAGCCTATATTGATGCAGAAGAAAAAATGACGCCCATCTGGCACATGCGGAAGCTCGAGTCTGATTTCTTTTGTCAAAGCGACTTGAATTGGCATTACAAGCCGATAAAGAATGTAGAAGGTCTGGTCAATGAGCGTTTTGATATTCTCATCAACCTCGATCCCGACGCCGCTATACCGATTGATTTTTTTGTGGCCATGTCCAAGGCAAAAATGAAGGTAAGCAACCATTCGTCTCGGAGAAGAAAGGACTATGACATATTGCTGCCACCGGAGAAAGGGGACACTTGGAAACAACGGAACCACCGGATTATTAAGTTTTTGTCTGAATCTCCTTTGTCATGACAATAGATGCTCCCAATCATATTCATGGGCATGGCGTCTCATTGATCACGCCATTCAATCCAACAGGAGAGGTGGACTACCCTGCATTGGAGCGATTGGCAAAAAACCTCATGGTCTCCAAGGTTGATTTCATTGTCGTGTTGGGCCATGCATCCGAAGCTGCGTTGTTGGATGGCGATGAGCAGATCAGGGTCATGGATTTCATTTCTGAAATCAATAGAGGCACAAAAAAGCTTGTAGGCGGAGTTGCCTCCACAAGCACACGAAATGCCATCCGTCGTGTTTCAGCATTCAATCAGCGCGATTTCACCGCCATCTTTTGTGGCACACCCTCACCAAAGGCATCATCAAATTCCGGATACATCGGTCACTACCGATCAATCGCACAAGCCTCTCCGCTCCCCATATTGATGCACCACGATGGTGTCGGAATTGACTCGGAATGGGTATTGGAAATGGCGCAAGAAAAAAACATTGCAGGAGTTGTAGATGAATCGGGCAGTATTGAACTCATGGATTTGTGGCTTCACAATCGGCCCGCTGGTTTCGGACTGTTAACGGCTCGAGATGCGATGGCTCTGCCTTTATTTGCCTTGGGGATAGATGGGGCAATTTCCACGATTGGAAATGCATTTCCTGAGGCGTTCGGAGAAATGATTGATTTATTAGCCTTTGGGGCAATCAACGATGCCCGACAGCGTCACCATGAATTGGCTCCGTTGATGCGATTGATGGAACAAGAAGGAAGTCCCACTGCCATCAAAAGCATTCTGGCTCAACTTCAGCGTTGTTCGTCCGCTGTGCGCCTACCCAATACGCCTGTCTCTGAGTCGACTCAGCGCTCACTCTATCGTGCATTGGCTCAATTGCCGAGGAACATTTCGGCCACCTTATTGGATCAATTGAACTAAAGATTGTCTAAGCGATGACGTTGGCGCGTCGCATCACTGCATCCACCTTTGCCTGAATTGCCTCCGAATTCAATCCATACTTATCCATCAGCTGCGCTGGTGTTCCACTTTCGCCGAAGGAATCATTGACTGCAACGTGCTCAATTGGCACGGGATGATGCATTGCGGCCGCTTGGGCAACCAAAGCACCAAGGCCGCCATTTCGCTGATGCTCTTCAGCGGTGACCGCACATCCCGTGCGCTTCAAAGAGTTGACAATACTTTCCACATCCAACGGTTTGATAGTATGAACATTGATGACCTCAGCGCAGATGCCCCGCGTATTTAACGCCTGAGCCGCTTTCAATGCTTCCCAAACCAAGTGACCTGTTGCAACAATGCTGACATCGTTTCCCTCCATTAATGTTTGGACCTTACCAATTTCAAATGGGGCATCCGGGCGCATAAAAACGGGTACTTTTGGCCTGCCAAAACGCAGATAAACAGGACCGTGAAACCTTGAAATGGCCAGGGTCGCTTGTTTTGTTTGTTCAAAATCTGCCGGACAAATGACGGTCATATTGGGGAGCATGGTCATCATGCCCACATCTTCCAAAATCTGATGCGTAGCACCATCCTCGCCCAAGGTTAAACCGGCGTGAGACGCACAAATTTTGACATTCTTCTCCGAATAAGCAATCGATTGTCGAATCTGATCATAAACCCTGCCTGTTGAGAAATTTGCGAACGTTCCTGTGAATGGAATTTTACCACCAATGGTCATGCCCGCGGCAACTCCCATCATGTTTGCTTCCGCAATGCCAACTTGAAAAAATCGTTTTGGAAACGCGTTTGCAAACGCGTTCATCTTGAGGGAACCCGTCAAATCAGCACACAATGCCACTGCATTTTCATTTTGCTTTCCAACTTCGAGAAGGCCTTCACCGAATCCGCTGCGCGTGTCTTTATTTACAGTAGGTTCGAGGGATTGAATGAATCGAGAATTAACCATTGATAGAGAGATGTGTGGTGTTTCCAGAACGGATGTTGAACGATTTTACAAAACTAAACTCAATCGATTGCGCAGACCGCGCACGGTAGACAAAAGTGTAATCACCCGGCTGAAGAATGTATTGACCGGATGGGTCTGACTTTCCAGAACTCCATTGATAAACCACTTCGCGATTCGCGTCTAGAATGGCAGCGTACCCCATCCGGAATGCGTTGAGTTGCAAAACACCAGGCTGGGGAATGCTCACGGGTGACAATTTATTTTCCTGAATGCTCACGTCTTTGACAAAAACGGGGGGATGCGTTGGAAAGTAAACCTCATAGCTTCCTTCAAGCAGCAACAACTCTTGATTCACCGGAAAAACAATTAGCGGCTCCGGGTTGCCTTTCTCATACAATGTGATTGGCAGCTTGTCATACCCATTGCGCAATCCCCGCGCAAATTCAGCACGGAGTGTTCCTTGCCCTGCGTTCTCAAATCGAACATGGTTGTGTGTTCTCGGATGAAAACGCACATCGTTCCGTTGCAAAGGTGGCACTGTATGTACGATCACATCATACGTTGGAATGGGATCTACCTGAATCGTATCTGGAAAACCTTGGTTATTTAACGTATGCATCCATTGCTTGGCGATTACAGCATCATGCGCTTCCAAAAGGGTAATAGGCACATTGGAAACGCTTGCTTCGCCGCTGCCGTCGATCAAATCAACCTCGAATGAAGTATCGTTGATGGCTTGGTCGATAACGATATCTAAAATCTCACGAAAGGTGTCAGTATCCGAGGCATCGAAGAAATTCCCAACACAGCGAAACGTTTCTTTGTACGCCTCCTCAATCCCAATGCCAATGATGAATGGCTTTACGATGATGCCTATCTCTTGGAGCATTCTGGAAACGACACAGGTGTCTTCATCGCTCTCCTCAATACCATCTGTTATGAGAATGATGACCTTTCGGCTGTCCTGATTCGAAAAGTCCTCTGCAGCGCGTTGCAAGGATCGAGCAATCGGAGTAGTTCCCCGCGCTTGAAGACGGCTCAACGCCTTACGAATCAACAAGTTATTCCCTCGAGCGAATGGAATGACCAATTCGGTGTCGTCGCAATCTTGCTTTCCTTCAATGAATTTCGTTTGGTGCCCATAAACACGCAAAGCAAGTTCGAGCCCTGGAATCCCATAAAGTTCCTCCAGGGATTCTGAGAGCAACCGTGTCGCCACCTCAATTTTCCGATTCCCGTCCCAAAACGCATTCATGCTATTCGACGCATCAAAGACAAACAAGATTTCGGTAGCCTGCAAATCGTCACTCTTACCCTGTGCCACATCTCCTTGGGCAAAAAATGCTGTGGACGGAGAGAGTAACACCCACAACATCGCAAGATGGCGCAGACCCGAAGATCCAAACATCTGATGAAGGAATCGATACACGACGCCAAAGAATATGTGATGGTTTTGCAAAATGAAGATGCCCTGTGATATGCAGATTGAATCCGTTAGTAATCTCCCAGCGTTTCATTCAGTTGTCCCAAAGCCGATGCGAGCTGATCATCATTGGGGGCAATGCCATGCCATTCATGGGTGCCTTCCATGAAGTCCACTCCTTTGCCCATGGCCGTTTTCATCAAAACAACCTGTGGTACTCCCGAGCCCCGTGCTTCTCTCGAAGTTGTTACAGCTGCCCGCAAAGCATCAAAATCATGACCATCGCATACGTGCACCTGCCAACCAAAGGCCGTCCATTTCTGGGCCAAATCACCCAATCCCATCACTTCATCGGTCGGCCCATCAATTTGCTGTCCATTGCAGTCCACAAAACTGATAAGATTATCGACTTTGTGATGGGCAGCATACATGGCAGCTTCCCAAATTTGACCTTCTTGCAATTCACCATCACCGTGAAGCGAGAACACGGTCGTTTCTTCCGCATTCAACTTCTTAACCTGAGCTGCGCCTATGGCAGCACTCAGCCCTTGGCCCAATGAACCGGAAGCTATCCGGATTCCCGGAAGCCCTTCCTCAGTGGCTGGATGACCTTGCAGCCGGGAATTAATTTTACGGAATGAGGCCAATTCATTGACGGGGAAATAGCCTCTTCGTGCTAGGATGCTGTACCAAACTGGGCTGATATGACCGTTGGACAGAAAAAACAAATCTTCGCCAATGCCATCCATATCAAAGGTGTCAGGATTGATCTTCATTTCTTCGAAGAACAATAACGTGAGGACCTCCACACAGCCCAAACTACCGCCTGGGTGCCCCGAGGACGCGCCGTGAACCATGCGTACAATGT
>CAXDQP010000111.1:0-7010 GCA_963991335.1 uncultured Flavobacteriales bacterium | reverse complement strand
ACAGCTCCCCCTTCCTGAGGCGGTTATTTTGGAGTTCGGTGGCGTACTCTACGACATTGATTATGCGGCGCCTGTTCGGGCGTTTGAAGCGCTGGGAGTAGCCGATTTTGCCGGGCTTTACAAGCAAGCAGCACAGTCGCCGATGTTTGATGACTTGGAATGCGGTCGGATCAGCCCGGATGCCTTTTATACCCAGATGGAAGCCCATTGCGCGCCGGGAACAACGCGGTTACAGGTCGTCGAGGCTTGGAACTCCATTTTGACCGGCATGCACCCTTCTCGGATTCCATTGGTTCAAGCCTTGGGACGCCAAACCCGGCTTTATTTGTTTTCCAACACCAATGTCATCCATGCAAATGTCTTTGAGGCATGGATGGAGGATCGGTTTGGACTTATGGCTTTCAGAAAGGCGTTTGAAGGGATTCATTATAGCCATGAAATGGGCGTACGAAAGCCGGATCCTGAAGCGTTTTTGTCGCTTTGCTCCCGGCACAAGCTGGATCCACGAAACACGATTTTCATTGATGATAGTGAGCAACATGTGAAAGGGGCTCAATCGGCAGGACTTGAGACGCATTGGCACCATCCGGTGGAATCGGACGTGGCTGTTTGGCTAGCTCAACGAGGGTTTGAATTGCCAGAAGGCGCCTTCCGTAAGGGGCCGCTGCCGGTCTAATTTTCCTTTTCGGTCGTAGACGCCATCTCAGTTTGGAAGGCGCTGAATCGCTCGGGATCGCATGGCCTTGCTCCTTGTTCCAGCAATTGAAAGATTTCCTGGCCACGGGCTTCTTGCTCGAATTTTTTCCCGCCCTGCGACCAAGTAATGGTGCCGTTGGCTCGCACACACCGGATCAATTGAGCTGACGTTTCATCGAATTGGAACATCCAAACATCTTCCTCGGAGGGAGCGTGTTCCACACATTTGATGGCTGCTGTTGCACCTTCCCAGAAACGTTCACTAAACGCATCGAGGCAAGCGTCGACTTCCTCGGGATGATGGACCTGCTTCTTGGCCCAATCGTCCGCTGCAATGCCTTCTGATGCGAGGTACCGCACAAATTCAGGACGCACGGCGTCGAGTTCTTCTTTGGTCAACCGGCGAAACCGCTTCATGGAGTTTGTGCTTATTCTTCGATGCCTTCGAGCATCATAAAGAACGCGTATTCCATAGCAGTTTCTCGGAGTCGCTTGAAGCGACCGGAAGCGCCGCCGTGGCCTGTTTCCATATTGCAGTCCATGACGAGCAAATTTTCACCGGTCTTGGTGTCCCGCAGTTTGGCCATCCATTTCGCAGGCTCCCAATATTGCACTTGGCTGTCCCAATACCCCGTGGTCACTAGCATGTGGGGATAATCTTGCGCCGTTACGTTGTCATAAGGGCTATAAGACATCATGTAATCAAAGGAATCCTTGTTTTTCGGATTGCCCCATTCGTCAAATTCACCGGTGGTCAGTGGAATGCTTTCGTCCAACATGGTGTTGATGACGTCCACAAATGGAACTGCGGCAATGACACCATTGAATAGAGCAGGTGCCATGTTGATTACTGCTCCCATGAGCAACCCTCCTGCAGAACCGCCCATGGCATAAAGGTGTTGTGGCGATGTGTAACCCAAGTCTACCATGGCTTGCCCACAGTCGACAAAATCCGTGAAGGTATTCTTCTTGTTGAACATCTTTCCGTCCTCATACCAATCGCGGCCCATCTCTTGTCCTCCGCGGATGTGCGCAATGGCGTATACAAAACCACGATCCAGCAAGCTCAAGCGAGTGCTGGAGAAACCGGCGTCCATGCTGTAACCATAGCTTCCATATGCGTAGAGCAGGAAAGGATTGTTGCCGTCTTTTTTGACCCCTTTGCGCGACACAATGGAAACCGGGACTTTGGTGCCATCGCGTGCGTCCACCATGACGCGTTCACTCTCATAGTTTGCCGGGTCAAACGAGCCTCCCAGGACTTCTTGCTGCTTGAGCAGGTTCGTTGCTTGGCTCACCATATCCATTTCGAAAACAGAACTTGGCGTCGTCATGGAGTTGTAACCATAGCGCAGTTGTTTGGTGTCGAAATCTGGATTGGCTCCAACATATGCCGAATAAGCAGGATCGGGGAATTGGATGTAGTAATCCTCTGCGTCGTCCCAGCGCTTGACACGAATTTGATTCAGGCCTTCGGTGCGCTCTGAAACCACCAGATAGTCTTTGAAAATGTCCACGCCTTCGAGCAAGGTTTCATCGCGGTGGGGAAGGACGTCTTCCCAGTTGTCGTAGGTCGTTGCATTGATTGGCGTGCGGACCAATTTGAAGTTTTTAGCATCCCGGTTCGTGGTGATGTAAAAGTGATCTCCATAATGGCTGCAGCTGTATTCGAGGTTGCGTTCCCGCGGCTGAATGATTTTCCATTCACCGTTTGGTGTATTCGCATCCAAATAGCGCCATTCGTTGCTCACCGTGGAATAGCTCGCAATCATCAGGTACTGCTCGCTTTTTGACTTGCCAATGCCACAGCTAAAGGTTTCATCGGCTTCTTCAAAGACGAGGACATCTTCGCTCGCATCGGTTCCAAGAACGTGCTTGAAGATGCGCGAAGACCGCAAGGTGATGGGGTCTTTCTTGGAGTAGTAAACGGTTTGGTTGTCGTTTGCCCACGTAGCACCGCCCGTAGTTCCGGGGATGCGGTCGGCTAGGATTTCACCGGTAGTGAGGTCCTTGAATTGCAGGGTGTATTCGCGTCGGCTGACCGTATCAACACTGAATGCGAGTAAATTATTATTGGTGCTAACCGATCGCCCACTGACAGCATAGTAACTGAAGCCTTCTGCCATTTCGTTGACGTTGAGCATCACTTGTTCTTCCGCTTCGAGGGAACCTAGCTTTCGGCAATAAATAGCATACTCCTTGCCTTCTTCGTAGCGGCTGTAGTAGTAGTAACCATTGTCCAAAAGTGGAACGCTTTGGTCGTCTTGTTTGATGCGCCCCACGATTTCGTTGAATAAGCTCTCCTGAAAGGCTTCGGTGCCATTCATCACCTCTTTCGTGTAGTCGTTTTCCCGGTTGAGGTAATCCACAACTTTGGCGGTTTGTTCGTCCGGCTCAGCCGCCTCTTTCTGGTCGTCGCTCAAACGCATCCAGAAATAATCGTCTTCCAATTGAAGGCCGTGAACCTCGGTGATGTGGGTTTGTTTTTCTGCTGTTGGAGGAGCTGAAAATTGAGCTTCAGTCAATTCGGGCTGGTTGTGAGATGCCATGGAAGAGTCAGAGGAATTGCAGGAGCTACTGGCTACTGCGAACGTGAAAGCGATTGCAAAGAGCGCGCAAGGTACGACGAGGGGGAAGCGGAACATGGGTTGATTGAATAGTAGGACACAAATCTAATTCAAATCCCCGCGTTTCAATAGGTTACGCAAATGATTCAAATCTTCAGGGGTATCAACAGCGTGGGTGGAGTGACGGGTGCGCCCCACAGCAATGTTCCACCCGTGTTCCAGCCATCGCAATTGTTCCAATCGTTCCCGCCGCTCCAACTCCGTAGCATGAAGGTGGGTGAGGGCTTCCAGTGCCCCTCGTGAAAACGCATAAAGACCGACGTGTTCGAGCCAAGGTCCGGGACTTGAGGGAATCGGCGATCGGCTGAAATACAGCGCAGACCCATTCAAATCGCAGGTGACTTTGACGCGGTTTGGATTTTCGCGTTCGGGATCATCGGCGGTCTTGGGCCGAGCCAACGTGGCGATTCCAGCTCCTGGCTTTCGAATCAATTGAGCGAGTTTTTGCAGCTGTTCGGGGTGTACAAAAGGCTCATCCCCTTGGACATTAATGATCCATTCCGCCGTTGTTTTCTGGTCGTCTTCCCATTGAACAAGTGCTGCGTGACTGCGCAACGTGCCGTTGGCCAATGTTGGGTCAGTCATGCGGGTTTCGGCCCCAGCGCGCTCCGCAGCTTGCGCGATGCGGTCATCGTCAGTGGCGACCAAAACGGCGTCACAAACGCCGGCACTCAACGTTTTTTCAACGACCCGTTCTATGACCGTTCTCCCCCCCATTTCGGCCAGCGGGTCGCGCGGAAATCGTGTTGATCCCCAGCGGGCAGGATTGATGCCAACCAGTTTTGGATGTTCGGCGCTCATCTGTTGATTTCGTAGGTATACATCAAGGTAGTCAGGCGAGGCGCTTCCATCGACATCGGTCGAATGGCATATTCGGCATTGGCAATGTTGTTCATGACCAATGTGATTTTGTGTCCATTGGACCATTCGCGTCCGAAGCGGGCATCAATGACCCATGGCAGCGAGGGGTTCTGCTCCAACCACACCCTTGCACCCCAATTGATACCTGAAATGGCCGGATTTTCTTCAAAAGCGATGAATGCTTGGTCGAAATTCCGAAGATTCGTTTGGTAGCGGGCGCTCAATCCGCCAAACCACTTCGCTCCTGAAATTTGAGCGTCAAAGCGGAAAACATGGGGTGAACGGTACTTCAAAATCAAGCCAGTGGTATCGTGACTGGTGCTGTAATACGTTGCCGCATAATTCGATGTAGTGTCGGGATTGTAATTTAATCCCGGGGTAGTGCTGATGGGATTGGTGTACGTGTATCCGGTGAGTACATCGATGCGTACACGTTCCAATTGCAGGCGGCCGTTGATTGAGACTTCTCCTCCAGTCACCCTGCTTCCACCGGTATTCACACTCATGAAACCCAGTCCATAGGCATTCCCCTCGTTGGGCTGTTCGTCTTCATCAGGCCCCCAGGGACCAAACGTGAATTCAATGAAATCTTTGAAGTCTTGGCGGAACACAGCGAGATCCAGGAATCCTGCGAATGGACCCACCTTGAACCCCTGTTTCAAACCAATCTCAGCGGACCAAGAATATTCCGGGCGCAATTCTTCATTGGGATAAATCTGTAAGGCACCGAGCCCAGTTCGGATGTAACGTTCAGCAATGGTCGGGAATCGGAACCCCTGGCCGTAGCTGCTTCGCAGAAACGTAGCTTCTGCCAATTGGTAATTGCCACCAAGCCGGAATACAGGCTTTCCAGCGCCCGAACCGTTCACGGTGAAGTGCTCGTAGCGCCCTCCTCCAGAGAGCTTGAAGCGCTCCCCAAGCGACTGATCAAACTGGACATAAGCGGACTGATTCGTGGCAGAATTGTTTCCATCCGATGAGCCACCGCTGTACAATTCCGCCCGGCTGAGAGCAGTCAAGTTGACAATCCCCGTGGTGATTTTCAATCCGGGAATGTTCCAACGGTCGCCATTGACGAACACTTGGTATTCCCCGTAGAAAACGTGTGAACCATTCGACTGATCATTGTCGTTTTCATTGTTGAGGTATTGCCATCGGGTGCGCAGGTTGTGCCGTATTCCCGACGGTGATAGGTATTGAACATAGGGATCTACCGTGCCGATGAGTTGATTGGTTCGGGTGGCAGCTCCGTCGAATGCGCCGTAAATGGAATCAGGCGCATTTTGCCAGATCAAGGTGTTGAGCGATTCACCAAGCTGCCAATTTGTATTGAGGCCGTAGGTCAACCCGGATACATTTGACTCTCGTTTTCGGATGTTGGCGTTGAGCCTTGCTCGGTATTCCGCGCCATAACGGTCCACTTTCCAAGGTTGGAATCGAAAGCTTGCTGCGTCATTGGCCTCCACGTCTTCGGGAGCCAAAAACCCGTCATCTCCCAGGAAATTCCCACCGATGACCACGTCCCATGAACCCATTTGCTGGCTGTGCAGAAAACGCACGTTGGACTGCTGGGCTGCGCCTTTCCAATATTTGGCGTGACGTGACCTCGGGTTGGAGTAGACACCGTGTTGAACGTTTATACGTGTAAGGGGACGTGCATCGGGAAACCGCGTGCGAACATTGATTACCCCGCTCAACGCTGCGCTGCCAAATAGGACACTGGAGGCACCTTTGATAATTTCGATTTGTTCGATGTTTTCAACGGGCAGAAACCCCCAAGTGGGGCGCCCAGCATCCCCGCTCAAAACAGGCAAATCATCAACCATGATCATGACACGCGATCCTGCACCATAGCTGAATCCACTTCCGCTTCGGATTTGAGGTTCGCCGTTGACAAAAGTGACACCGGGATTCATCTCCAGTGCCGTTTCGAGGGTGGTTGTTCCTCGAGATTCCACAATTCGCGGCGGGATGACATCGATGGAAACGGTCACTTCATTTGCAGATTGCTCAAAGCGTCCGGCACTCACGACTACTTGGCCAATCAATTCGGCCGATTCCTCGAGGTTCCAGTTCTACGTGTAGGTTTGCGCAGCACTCAAAACGCCCAGTGATTTCTCAGACTATTACATGCCGATATAACTGCACCGCAAGTCAACGCTTGTTCCAGCCCATCCTGTAAGGTCGAGCGAGTAACTGCCATCAACCCGTGAATTGGTGATGCCGATGATTTTATCCCCTTCGCCTATACCGGTCACAAAGGCTCCGGGCAACGCATTGTCCCGGCCGTCAAGAACAACTCCCACAATGGTTTGGCTCCACGCTATGCTTAAGGCCACGAATAGCGAAACCAAAAGCAAAGAAATTCGTTTTTGCATGTGTGCAAGATGCAACATAATGGGATGTTAATGCATTGGACGAAGGCCATGAATTGCCCACCCGCTTGTGCAAATCTGGCGACGGTTGTGCATGAGCCCTCGCCAAATTTGTGCAATGGATCGGTTGAAGAAGTGGTGGGTTTTGTCGGGAGTAGAAGGCGTTGGACCTGTGAAATTGAAAGAGTGGATCGAGGCGGTCGGTTCACTGGAGAGTGCTTGGAATCAAGCCAAACGGACGGACCCTTCTTTTGCAATCAAGGCTCGACAAAGGCTTGGTTCTTTGGCGCTGACATTGTCCGAAGAAGGGTTTTGGGCAATGTCATGGGAGGATCAAGCTTATCCCGCGCCATGGCGGGAATTGCGTGATGCGCCGGTGGTGGTATTTGGAAGTGGAAACCAACGCGCAATGAACGATCGGCCTTTTGTGGCTGTTGTCGGCACCCGGGAC
>CAXDQP010000110.1:0-7034 GCA_963991335.1 uncultured Flavobacteriales bacterium | reverse complement strand
GAATGTAGGAAGAAGCTAAGTTACAATGCACAGGATTCAATGTAAATTGCTGGCGATGCGGAAGTTCAAGTTTTTGATTCAAAATACCGATAGTTGGTTGCGTTGTTCGCAGGTGGCGCTAGTCATTTTGCTCATAAATCAGACGATATCCGCTCAAGGGATGCCTCGGGACTCTTCGTTTTCGGCGTGGAAAGTCAATGCGATTGAATTGCAAGCCAGGCAGTGGAATGTGTCTTACGAATCTGCATGGAAAGAAAGTTTAACGACCCAGTGGTCATTAGGGCTGCTTGCGCAGGATGTTGCCATGTCCGCAGAAGCGTTGGCATTTTACTTCGATGAGTGGGGGGATTGGGGGAGTATCCCATCAGAAATGACGACGGAGCACCGCTCTTTTTATTGGTCCTTGAATGTTCGAGACTACAAAAGAAAAACAGCAGGAGGCACCATTTACACGGCAGCGACTTTCCGGCATCGTTATACCGAAGTGGAAATGCAGGAAACGTTCGAGCTGCCTCTGGAAGCAATCCTGCCCTTGCATGGTGTTTCCTCGGATGATCCACTGAACCACACCATGCGAATGCACGAGGTAGGCCTAGGGGTTGAATTGGGGACGCAATGGATCCTGAAGAATGGCTTGTTGCTGGAGGCATTTGTCAATCCATTTGTTCGGATTTTGGCAAGGAATCTAGAATCTGCCTCCTTGGAGGGTGCAGAGGATGACGAGCTATATGATGCGAGGCAGAAACTGCACTGGCGTTATTCATCTCCAGTGGTGCTCGAGAATGCCTATGCTGCCAAGACGGGGCCTTGGCTTCGGTTTGGGCTGGCGTTGGGCTTCGATTTCAATCAAAACAATTAATCACCATGAATGCGATTTTATCGGGCCGAAAGCCTATCGTTTATTCGGTTTTGGCGTTGGCTGGAGCGGTACTTGTTTTTGCGGTTTATGAATACAACCGGCCGGCAAACAACCGCTCGATGGAATCGAGCGCCGTTGCCATTTCTGCGCACGAACTGCACAGCGGGTTCCTCAGTGAAGACTCCTTGCAATGCTCGGCATGGTTGAATCAAATCGTTGAGGTTTCGGGCGAAGTCCAATCCGCGGAAGGCGCGACGGTCATGCTGGTCCCCGGTGTGATTTGCACATTTGAGGAGTCGCCAGACCGCTCCCGATGGCTCGGAGGGAGTGAGGTCACCCTGAAGGGCCGTGTGTTGGGATTCGATGACCTCTTCAATGAAGTTCGAATGGATTTTTGTGCCGAGGTATTGGACCCATGATTTCGAGAAGCCTCATAATTGCAGTGCGCCATGAGTTGAATGGGCACATTAATTTGTTGCATTAAGCGGTCTCAAGCGAGGAAGTACAACCCGCTGAATCCGGTCAAAAAAGCCAAACCAAACCACGACAAGGCAATCATCCATGTTGGAGGCTTTGCATCCGCTGGAAATTCTTTGCGCGTGACCAGGTAGAGGTTGGCTGCAGCGACAAGTGGAGCCACAAGAAAGCTCAGAGTCGTAGCAATATCTACCAAAACACGGATGTCACTCGGGAACAAGAGAATCAAGCTGAGTGCTCCAATGGCGACCAAAACCAAGCTCCATCGCTCGTACCGAAGATTGTTCGATGCGGGGGTGGACTGGAGTGTCGCGAGTGATCGTGCGAGTGATCGTGCGTAACCGTCCAAGCAAGCGATGCAGGTGCCAAGCATTGCTGAAAATGCTGCCGTGGCGATGATCCACCAACTCCATGAGCCAATGGCTTCCGTGTACAATTGTACCACGCCGGAAGCAAACGCAGCCGTTCCTTCTGGAAATTCAACGCGATTGGCATAAAACAATAATGCCCCCAATCCCAAGAACATCAGCGCAAGCACCGCGGAAAAGATGAAGCCGATGTTGAACTCGCGAATCGTGTCTTTGAGCGGTGGGTGATATCCCGTTTGTTTGATGCGTTCCAAGGTCCAGATGCTGTTCCAAGTACTCAAGTCTACTGCCGTTGGCATCCATCCCATTAAGGCAATGAGAAATGCGAGGCCCGCGCCGGACCACGGGGTGAAATCAGCCGGTGCCGCAGGAACAGCGGAAAGAGGAGTGTGGGCCAAAGCTGCAATGAATGCGCCTGCCGTGCTAATGAGCAGCACGGCTGCGATTACCTTGATCAAGGAATCGAGCGCGCCGTATTTGCCTAAAAACAATACAACGGTTGAAATGAGAAAGACCACAACGGCCACATAGGGGGTTGCATTTTGGCCTGTAAAGTTCGAAATATTGAAGAGGTTGTCCAAAAACGAGGCCGTTACAATCCCAATGGCACCCATAACAAAAAAGCAGGTGCTCACCGTGATGGCGAGGTAGAGCCACGAGGCCCATTTCCCCATGGATCGGTAGCCTTCGATGAGCGATTCGCCGGTGGCGTTCGCATAGCGGCTGCCAAATTCAAAAAAAGGATATTTGGCCACGTTCGCGGCAACGACGGCCCAGACCAGGCCAAACCCGACGAGTGCGCCGGCCCGGGTGGATTGCACCAGATGACTGACTCCGATGGCCGTAGACGCAAAAAGGATGCCCGGTCCAATGACCTGCATCCAATTCCCTTTTTTGGTCTTCATGCGTCCTGTTTTGCTTGTTGTGCATCGAGGTGACGGTAGGTCACCCACATCTTCCACCCCACGAGGGCTTGTTCCCACTTCTTCAGTTGGGTCAAGTCTTGTCTCTTCGAGAAACGGGGCAATAACAGCCGATTCAACTGACTTAAAATGGCGAAAACAATTCGATTCATGCCCTTGGCCTTGAGGTTTGCGGTTCAAGGTAAGAAAATCAAGGGCGGCTCCGCAATCCCGTCAGAGAAGCAATCCGATTACTTCTTCTCACCAACAAACCAATCTTCCTTGTACTTGAAAAGCACGTTGAAGGTGGTGAGTGAGCCGTAAATCTTCGTGATGTATTGCTGCAAATCGATCTTGTCCGAGTCGACTAATTTTTCGTGTGCGTTGATTTTGGCCTCCAAAACACGCAGCCGATCGCGTGTCATGACAATTTTGTGGAAGAATGTGTCGACCGGAATTTCCTTGGACTTCAATCCGTCATCTGCCGGCTGGATGATGAGGTTTCCCCCGTCCCAGCGGTCACTGATTTCAACATTCTCGGGACGTTCTTCACCACGAATACGGTCGGTGAAGTCACCCAGCACATGTTCCATGGCCGTCATGATGTCGCTCACATCCGGTTGCTCCATGTCTTCTGCCTCCTCGATCACTTCGAGTCCGTCAAATTCCTTCGAGATGGATTTCTCACCAACTTCCCGAAAGTAGATTCGCCAGAAATCGCCGTCGGTTCCAAATATTACCCCTTCATCGTGGGTAGGGTGCTTCACTTTAGCGCCTATTCCTAACATGTCAATTGTTTTGCATTCTATAACGGCACATGCGCGCACAAGGTTTCAGCCCGGCGCACCGCATGGCAATGTTCATTTTTCCATAGCCCATTGTGGGGATTATTGAAACGAGGGTGCGCCGAAACCCCATCAATTACTCGGATATTGCATCATGCAACTCAGGCGCAGGAAATACCGTTGGGATCGAATCACCCTTGTGGGCGGAACATTCATGCTCTTGATTTTTTCGCTCGCGGCTTGGATCGCACCGGATTCGGCTTCTGCGGACGAGGGGTTGGCGTTGCAGCATCCGCGGGCTGTAACTTCCGTGGAAGAGGAACAGGAGCAAGCTCCTTCTTCTCCGGTCCCGTCATCAGATGCAGCGCTTCGGCCGGATCCTGCAGCCAAATCGACTTCGGAGGATGAAGAAGTGAAGCCTTGCAGTTGCAATCGCCATGTGCTGAAGTTGCCCAAAAATCCATACACCGACCACCAAGTGGCCGCACGCAATCTTCCCAATAGCTTTTTTGTCAAAGACAAGGGCGAAATGGAAGCTGGGAAAAGGAGAGGGGATTTGGTGCCCGTGCACGACGGTCGAGGGTATCACATCACAGCTCTTTCGCACAGCTATGCGGTTTTGTTGCCTGAAGTGCAAGCATTGCTCGCTGAAATGGGGAACGCGTTCGCAGATGAACTCGAAGGAACGGGCAGTGAAGGCACCCGGTTTCGCGTGACAAGCTTGACTCGTACCGAGCGACAACAGGCGCGATTGGGGCGACGCAATTACAATGCATTCCACGGAACGTCCACGCACAGCTATGGCGCCTCATTCGACATCGCATATACCGACCGTCCAAGCAATAATTCCGATTGTTCAGCGCCCACACGCGCGATTCAAAAGGTCTTGCGCAGCTTTCAAAAAAAGGGGCGTATTCTGGTGATTCCTGAGAAGAGTTGCATGCACATTACATTGCGTCGATGACCGCCTCGGTCAAGCAATGACTGGATTGCAAAAGCATTGAAAAAGGCGCCCCAAAACGGAGCGCCTTTTTGCATTCGATGGCGATGAAGCTCAGAGGTGGATTACCTCGTCATAGGCTGCAGCGGCCGCTTCCATGACGGCTTCGCTGAGCGTCGGGTGCGGGTGAATGGTCTTGATGAGTTCATGACCGGTGGTCTCAAGCTTTCGCAGAGCAACCAATTCGGCAACCATCTCTGTCACATTTGCTCCGATCATGTGCCCGCCAAGTAGCTCACCGTATTTGGCATCGAAGATGAGCTTGACAAATCCGTCTTTGTGTCCCGAAGCACTCGCTTTTCCAGATGCCGAGAATGGGAACTTGCCTACTTTGATGTCGTGTCCGGCATCTTTGGCCTGAGCCTCTGTCATCCCTACACTGGCAACTTCAGGGAAGCAGTAGGTGCAACCTGGGATGTTGCCGTAGTCAATGGGCTCAGGTGAATGGCCTGCAATCTTCTCCACACAAGTTATGCCTTCTGCTGAAGCGACGTGCGCAAGGGCTGGGCCGGGAACGCAATCCCCGATGGCGTAGTAGCCAGGAATGTTGCTGGCATAAAAGTCATCCACGATGATTTTGCCGCCATCCACCGCGATGCCCACATCTTCGAGGCCGATGTTTTCGATGTTCGAAATTACCCCTGCGGCGCTCAAGACCACGTCGCATTTTAGGTTCTCCTCGCCTTTCTTGGTTTTGACCGTGACCGTTTGTTCGCCTCCTTTGGTTTTGACATCCAAAACTTCAGAGGAGGTCATCACTGTGATGCCCGCTTTTTTGAAGCTTTTTTCAAGCTGCTTGCTTACGTCAGCATCTTCGACAGGTACAATGCGGTTTTGGTATTCGACAACAGTGACTTCCGTTCCGATGGCATTGTAGAAGTAGGCAAATTCAACGCCGATGGCACCTGAACCAACAACCACAAGTCGCTTGGGTTGCTTCGCAAGTGTCATGGCCTCCCGATAACCGATGATGTTTTTTCCGTCCTGTGGAATGCTCGGCAATTGACGGCTGCGCGCTCCCGTGGCGATGATGATGTGTCCCGCGGAGACCGTTTGCACCGTGCCGTCTTCGGCGGTCACCTCCACTTGTTTGCCGGGGAGCAACTTGCCGTTGCCCATAATCACATCAATCTTATTTTTCTTCATCAGGAACTGAACACCCTTTGACATGCCGTCGGCGACGCCGCGGCTTCGGGCTACCATTCCTTTGAAATCCGCCTTTGGACTCGCCACAGAGATTCCGTAATCTTCCGCATGCTCAATGTATTCGAATACATTGGCGCTTTTGAGCAACGCTTTGGTGGGAATGCATCCCCAGTTGAGGCAAATGCCTCCTAATGCCTCGCGTTCAATGACAGCAGTTTTCAAGCCGAGTTGACTGGCTCGAATTGCAGTAACATAGCCTCCAGGGCCGCTTCCAAGAACAATTACGTCGTACTTCATGTATGTGCTTCAATGCTCCTTGCTGAGAAGGAAGTGCGTGTTGTTTTTCGCCGCGAAGTTAACGCATCCAATCGGTTCATGGATGCATGGGGTGCAAGGTGTGAGGTTCTGTTTTCATGCAGTACCTTTACCCACCTGAACTGCGGGCGGAACGATACGGTCGAAAGCCCTCATTCGCGAAGAAAAAGATTATGCTAAACATTGTTTTATTTGGCCCTCCGGGCGCAGGAAAAGGAACGCAAAGTGTCCATCTCGTTGAGTCTTTCGGACTGGTTCACTTAAGTACAGGTGACATTTTTAGGTTCAACATCAAGGGAAACACGGAGCTGGGACAAATGGCACAGTCATACATGGACAAGGGCCAGTTGGTGCCCGACGATGTGACAATTCGCATGCTGGAATCTGAAGTGAATAAACATCCGAATGCCAAAGGATTCATTTTTGATGGCTTCCCAAGAACGACGGCACAAGCGGAAGCATTGGATGCTTTTCTAAACCATCGCAACACACCGGTGACGAGCATGTTGGCATTGGAAGTAGAAGAGGAGGAGTTGAAAAAACGATTGCTCGCCAGAGCGGAAACCAGCGGAAGACCCGACGATGCGGACCCAGCGGTCATTCAAAAACGCATCGATGTTTACAACGCCGAGACCGCTCCGGTAGCCGGACATTATGCGTTGCAAGGCAAGTTCACAGGTGTGGACGGCATCGGAACAGTGGAGGAGATTTTGGAACGATTGAAAGCGGCCATAGTCCAGTGATCTTGCGCCATGTCAGGTGAAAATTTTGTCGATTACGTAAAGATTTGCTGCCGTTCCGGTCGGGGAGGCCCCGGCTCCTCCCATTTCATGCGCAACCGGATGACGGCCAAAGGAGGGCCAGATGGCGGCGATGGCGGTCGCGGAGGGCACGTGATTATTCGCGGCAACACCCAGCATTGGACATTGTTGCACTTGAAATACGCTCGGCACGTGATTGCAGGTCATGGAGATACGGGGCGAGGACAACACAAGCACGGCGCCGATGGCGACGATGTTTATGTGGATGTTCCATTGGGGACAGTGGTGAGGGATGCAGAGTCAGAAGAGGTTTTAATGGAGATCCTCGATGAAGGGCAAGAGGTAATTCTGACGAGGGGAGGCAAGGGTGGAAGCTGTCTCTTATACACATCTCCGAGCCCACGAGACCAGAGAGGATCTC
>CAXDQP010000109.1:0-7076 GCA_963991335.1 uncultured Flavobacteriales bacterium | reverse complement strand
TCTACACACACCTCGATCGCCGGTTCCTCAGGGATCAGATTGAGCATTTTCCCCCGCGGTCGTCTGAGTCCACCACCAAAAAGCAAAAATCTTGACCTCAAGAGCTGCTTGCTACAGCATATTCCCCATTGGACTGGCACTCTTTTTTCTGGGCTTCAGCGACAATCCTGATGCAGGTCCTCCCGCAAACCTGGAGGTGAAAACAATGCAATTCACGGCAGCAGACTTGTCTACGACTTTGCAGATGGATATTTATTCCAAACCACCGGAAGAATCCGAAACTCATTTTATCGAACGCCCACTATTTGTTTTCCTGCACGGTGGAGGCTTTTATGCAGGTTCTCGGAATCATCCACTCAATGTGAAATTCTGCGAGCAATTAGCGGGCCACGGCATTGATGTGGCCTCCATCGATTACCGCCTGCTTCAAAAAGACCAAGGGTTTCATTGTGGAATCAGCAATGCCGCCAAGCGTGCGGCCATTGAAGCCGCAGCAGAAGATTTAACGCAAGCCTTATCGGTGCTGCGCCCCTATTATCCCTCCAACATCTTTATTGGAGGCAGCTCTGCAGGAGCCCATGCCGCTTTGCACGCCGCCTATCACCTGAGATCCTTCGACGCCAGCGGAGTTATTAGCATGTGTGGCGCCATGGAACCTCTAGAAAATGTTTCTGAAACTCCCCTTTTGGCATTTCACGGAACCTGCGATGCCTTGGTTCCTTACGGGGAAGCCATCCATCACCATTGCCGACGCGATGCCCCGGGAGCTTTGCTTTTGCAAGGTGGCGGTGCCGTTGCGGAATGCCTCCCGTACGCCCAGCTTCACGCCTACCTTAACGCCGGTCATGAGCTCACCAATTTATTATTGGATGCTACCGAATGCAGCACAACGTGCGCTCAATTTATAGAGGACTGCCTCGGTACGGAGGATATTCGAGGCACAACGGTTTATGCATCCGATCAAGAATGCGCGTTACCTTCTCCTTTCCTTCCTTGCCAAAATTGAAACATGCAACGATTAAAACTACTGGCCTTCTTTACTCTTGGTTTTTTTGTTTTTTCGTCAAAGGCTCAAAATCCTCTGGCAGATGAACGTGGCTACATCGTCAAGGTGGGCGACCCAATCCCCTCCTTCGCCTTGGAGGATACCCAAGGAAACGCATTCACACGAGAATCCCTTTTGGGAACAACATATATCTTACAATTTACAGCATCGTGGTGCGGTGTGTGCCGGAAAGAAATGCCGCACCTGGAAAAAGAAGTGTGGTCGCCGTTTCGGAATGGAAACTTCGTCTTGTTGGGAGTGGACTTGGACGAACCGCTGGAAAAAGTGATTGACTTTGCTGATCAAATGGGAATAAGCTATCCCATTGCACCGGATCCTGGAGGAAAACTGTTCTACTCGATCGCGGCTCCCAAATCAGGCGTTACCCGGAATGTTGTCGTCAACGGCCAAGGTGAAATCGTATTTTTGACCCGGCTATTCGAGGATGAAGAATTCTCAAAAATGATCGAAGTTGTAGAGCAATTGGTCGCTGAATGACTCCCCAAAACTCACTGTCCGTCGGACCACTTTGAAACGGCTTCGTTCAACATGTGATGGACATTGTCCAATGGGATGACACCAAGCCCCAAAAGATGAAAGGCGCGTTTCAGTGTTTCGGGGGCAGCCTCGACTGCAGCCGCTGGCGCATGCGTTGCTTTTGAGATTTTCTCGCCATCCGTGGTCAAAGCCAAAGGCAAATGGCGATAGCGAATGGGTTTCGCTTTCAGCGCTCGTTGCAGCGAGATATGCGCTGCTGTGACCGTCAATAAATCTGCACCGCGCACCACATCTGTGATGCCGATATCGCAATCGTCGATTGCGTTGGCCAATTGGTAACTAAAGATGCCGTGGGCATTTTTCAGCAGAAAATCACCAACCTGAGAGGAAACGTCAATCTGGGTCGCTCCGCACGATCGATCGTCCCAATCTATCGTCCCATCCACCGACTTAAAACGCAAGGCACGGCCTTTGCTGCGTTGAAGAGAACGGCACGTACCGGGATAAATTTCACAGTGTTGCCAATCCTTCCGTGAGCAATTGCAGAAATACACATGGCCCGCATGGGTCAGGTGTTCCAGAACTTCTTGGTACCGTTCAAATCGGTTCGCTTGAAAATAAGGCTCGCCATCCCAATGAAGTCCGTGCCCTTCCAGTGTATGAAGAATGGAATCAATGCACCCCGGGACTACGCGAGGAGGGTCTACATCATCAATGCGCAATTTCCACACCCCACCAGCGGCCTTGGCATCCAGCCAAGAGCCCACCGCGGCAACGATTGAGCCAAAATGAAGTGGACCCGAGGGCGTCGGCGCAAATCGTCCAATGTATTCAGTCGCGGACAAGCTTTCTGTATTTCACTCGTTGCGGCCCTGCTTGTCCCAGTCGCTTCTTTCGGTTCTCCTCATATTCGCTGTAGGTCCCTTCAAACCAGTACACTTGGGAATCACCTTCAAAGGCCAATATGTGCGTGCAAATGCGATCCAAAAAATACCGATCGTGGGAAATGACAACCGCACAACCCGCAAAAGATTCGATCCCTTCTTCCAATGCGCGCAAGGTATCCACGTCGATATCATTGGTAGGCTCGTCCAAAAGCAAAACGTTGGCTTCCGTTTTCAATGTCATGGCCAAGTGCAACCGATTTCGCTCACCTCCTGAAAGCACGCCACATTTCTTTTGCTGATCCGAGCCGTTGAAATTGAACTTCGACACATAGGCTCGACTATTGAAGAGTTTGCCACCGATTTCCAATTGATCCGTCCCACCACTAACGACTTCCCAAACGGTTTTGTCCGGATCAATGGAGGCGTGGCGTTGGTCTACGTAACCGATTTCAACGGTTTCTCCCTTCTTAAATGCACCACCATCGGGTTGCTCCTCGTCCATGATCATCCGAAACAGGGTGGTCTTTCCGGCTCCGTTTGGACCAATGACGCCGACAATCCCTGCTGGTGGAAGGCTGAAACTCAAATCCTCAATCAAGAGCTTCTCACCAAATGCTTTTTGCAATTTATCTGCCTCTATGACCAAATTGCCCAAACGCGGACCATTGGGAATCGGAATGGACAATCGAGCGTCCTTCTCATTGGTTCCCTCGGCAAGCATTTTTTCGTAATTGTTTACACGGGCTTTGTTCTTGACACGTCGTCCTTTGGGCGATTGCTTGACCCAATCCAACTCCCGTTCCAATTCCTTCTGCCGTTTTGACGCTTGTTTCTCTTCCTGCGCCAAACGCTTTGTCTTCTGCTCCAACCACGAAGCGTAATTCCCTTCATAAGGAATGCCTTCTCCTCGGTCCAATTCCAAGATCCACTTCGCAACATTGTCCAGGAAATAACGATCGTGCGTTACGCACAAAACGGTTCCCGTGTATTGCTCCAGGTGTTGTTCTAACCAATCGATGGATTCGGCATCCAAGTGGTTGGTCGGCTCGTCCAATAGCAAAACATCCGGCTGCTGGAGGAGCAAGCGGCAAAGCGCCACTCGCCGCAGTTCTCCTCCCGAAAGCATTGAAATTTTAGCATCGTCCGGAGGACAACGAAGGGCATCCATTGCAATGTTTAGTTTCGTATCCAATTCCCACGCATTCAATGCATCGATGCGGTCTTGAACCTCCGCTTGGCGATTGATTAATGCCTCCATTTTATCGGGGTTGTTCAGGATTTCTTCGTCCATGAACTTCGCGTTGATCTCCTCGTATTCCTTCAGCACTGCCACAATTTCTGCCGTGCCTTCTTCGACAATCTCCCGCACGGTTTTGCTCTCGTCCAGTTCCGGTTCTTGGGACAAGTAACCTACCGAGAGGTTGGGCGACCAAGTCACGTCGCCGGTATATGCTTCATCCAAACCGGCGATGATCCGCATCACTGTGGACTTTCCAGCGCCATTGGCTCCTAAGATTCCGATTTTTGCGCCATGGTAAAACCCCAAGGTCACATCCCGTAAAATCTGCTTGCCTGCTGGGGTCACTTTATTGACCTTGTGCATGCTGAAAATGACTTTCTTATCGTCTGACATCGTATTTGTTTTCGGAGATTGCTTCCGCAATATTACGTCGAAGCTGCTTATGCCTGCTCGATTTCTATAACTGTAATTTCAGGTGGCATGCCCACACGGCCATGGAATCCCAAGACTCCAAAGCCTCGATTAATGTGCAAGAATTGCCCTGACTCTTGGTACAAACCAGCCCATCGCTTGTAACGCCATTGGCTCGGAGACCATTTGATGCCCAACCACGGAATTTCAATTCCAAACTGCATTCCATGGGTATGACCACTTAACGTCAAATCAATGGGCGCTTTGTCATCCATCACCTCTTCCTCCCAATGCGTCGGGTCATGTGTCATGAGAATAGCGCACAATTCGTCGGCATCGCTTCCTTTCATTGCCGCATTTAAGTCGCCGCTTCTTCTGAAACCTTTGCCCCAATTTTCCACGCCGATCAATGCAATTCGTTTCCCTTCTCGTTCAAAGTGATGGTGCTCATTCAAAAGCAGCCGGAACCCCATTTCTTCGTGGATTTCCTTTATGCGCTTTCGGCTAGCCTCGCGTTCCGACTCTTCAAATGGACCATAATCGGCATAATCGTGGTTGCCCAAAATGGAAAATTTCCCCATGGGAGCATGCAACGTCCGGAAAGCATCGATCCAAGCTTCTGCCTCATTGGCATGGGTATTGACTAAATCACCCGTAAACAAAATCACGTCCGGTTGCAGCGTATTGATTTGTTCCAATGCATCCAAAACCGGCCGCGGTGTATCCATGAAACTACCGAGGTGAGCATCGGAAATCTGAACCAGTTTCAATCCATTGAACGCATCCGGCAAATTGTCAATCGGGACCTTTAAGCGCTCCACGCGGAAGGCGTATTTCCCCCATGTCACCCCGTATAGAAAACTGAAAAATGTGAATCCAGCAGCGCCAAATCCAAGTTGGGTCAAGAATGATTGCCTGGAAATCGGCCGGGAGCTGCCTGAGGCAAGATTGATCGCATTGGAACCTCCCGTTCGCACCAATTCCAATGCCTCAAAAACAGCCATCACCAGTTTGGGAATGAAAATGACAAAGAACGAAATGGAGAGCACGCTTAATAGGCGCGGATGGGTCGATCTCCATGTAGGCCACATGAATCCGTTGATGACGAAAGCAATCCAAATAACCACCACCAAAACAAGCCATACCCATCGGATCTGGAGCCAATTGTGACGGCGATCGAATTTCCTACCAAGCAACCGAAACGACAACCATTCAATGCCGGCCAGGATGGCTGACATAAACAAGAAAGCAAAAATCATACGGGCAATGGAGGGCATAATGCTAAAGTTGCTGCAAATCTACGAAGTCCCCATTCTCCTGCACTCTTGGCCAAGTGCCAAAGTTGCAAAACTTATTGAATCAGATGTGCGCGTTCCAATCCGCGAATGTGCCCGTTGGATTCAAGGTGTGGAGACGATTTTCTCGGATTGCTGTGACACTGCGCAGGTCGAGGTTCCCTTACCACAACTGATAGGCATGACGGGAAACCATGACGCGTTTCCCTTGGGAAACCAACGCAGACAATTGGCCCCACATCACCTGGCGCGACTTCACGTCCAGAAAAGCGGTGGGCTCATCCAACAGAATCCAGGGTGAGTCTTGGAGGATGGCGCGAACGAGCATCACCCGTTGTCCCAATCCATCACTCAGATTGCAAAGGGATTTTGCAGTCGTATCCAATAGGTCAAACGTGTGCAACCAATGGTTGATGTGCTCTTCTTTGCGTCCGCTCAAGGCCAGCGCTTCCGAAACTGTCTGCTCCGATTGTCGAGTTGGCAAACTTTGAACAAAAGCCATTTTGGCCGTTCGTCGCGTCGATGTAATTTGAGAGACATCCTCATTGCCCATAAAAACTGTTCCTCCGCGCTGCTTTAGCAAGCCGGCGAGTTTTCGTATGATCGTGCTCTTGCCCGAGCCATTTTCCCCGATGATCAAATGAATGCCTGCGCCTCCCCATTGAAAGTCGATCTGAGATAAAACGTGCGGATAACCCGAATAACCCACCGTGAGGTTTGCTGCTCGGATCACGTGTTCATTCCCTTTTGTTTCCTCCATCTTCATGATCGAGAAAAATTACGTTGCAAGAGCACCCAAATCACCAGCGGTGCTCCCAGCATGGAAAGTACAGCATTGAGTGGCCAACCGCTATCCGCCATTCCCCAACCTTTCACGCCCCAATCTGCGAGTAAAGCGAGCAGTGCTCCGATCAATGCGGTCATTGGAATCAATCGACTGTGGCTTCGGTAAGGGATGAGCAATTTGACCAAATGTGGCGTGGCTAAGCCCAAAAATGCGACGGGACCGCACACTGCTGTGATGGAACCTGCAAGCAATCCCGTCAATACGACCAGTAACTTCTGCAAGCGGGATTCATTCACCCCCATGCTTCGCGCCGTGACAGCTCCAAGGGTCCATTTGTCCAAGTTTTCATGCTGCTTGAATGCGATGCTGCTGGCTGCCAAAACCAATACCAGTACCGCACTTGCCGTCACCAAAGAGGCTTGCCCAAATGTTCCCATGCCCCAGAAAACAAATTGTTGCAGGGCATTTTCTTCTGCCTCGGCCTGTAATACGGTGACCAACGCACCCAACAAATAATTGAGCATGAGACCAAAAATCAGCAGCGAGGCCAGGCCGCGAAACCGACTTGCAACAAAAAGCACGAGTCCGAGCGCGCACCAACTTCCCATGCTCGCTGCCAAGGCATTCGCCAGCCAACCACCGCCCATACCGGTCAAAACAACCAAAGCAACAGCCATGCCTGCACCGGAAGTGACACCGAGCACAGAAGGTCCCGCCAACGGATTATGAAACCACGTCTGCATCATCAGCCCTGAAATACCCAGCCCAGCTCCTGCTGCAATCGCGATCAAAACCCGGGGGAGTCGAACCTCGAAAACCACCGTGCCCGCAATCGTAGGCGCGTCGCCGACCCACAAGCCTAGCTCTCCCCCGTCGATGTTCGTGGCCCCCGACAGCATATGACTGAGCGCCA
>CAXDQP010000108.1:0-7110 GCA_963991335.1 uncultured Flavobacteriales bacterium | reverse complement strand
TTGGGGCAACGAGGTCGGCTTTATCGGTGCTTAAGACACCTATTCGGACGAAAATTTCGAGTGGGATTTGGGAGAAATTGGAATGAATCCTTACCACTTGTTCGCGGCGGGGGAAACGATTGTCACGGTCAATAACCGGGATTACGGCTCTACTTCGTTGAGCGCATTGGATTTGACGGGTGAATCTGTTGAGACCGTTGAAGTTTCAGAAGCAAATGCAGGTTGTTTAGCTGCTATTGGAATGGATTCAGAAGTTCGCTACCAAATTTCAGGAGAAGCCGCGGTTCGGCAGTCCAGCACCCAAGATTTGGCGAATTCCGCACCGTGGATCAGCGATTGCCCTTCGTATTATGGCATGGCTGTCGATCCCGTTTCGGGAGAGGTGTATGCTTCCGTGACGGATTACAGTACGTTTGGCCTGGTTGAAATCCGAAGTGAATCCGGTGAGCTATTGGGGCAATTTGATTGCGGCATTAGTCCGGGCGTCATATGCATGGACGTCCGAGAGCTGTCATCAATAGCGGGGGCACAACTGCCTGTCTCTGTTCAACATCGTTCGCAACGTATTGATGTTCTTGGGCGTGCCTTGTCGCATTCGGGTCGCTTGGAAGGGCTCACGTTGGACGGGCAAGGAAGGAAGACGATTGTCTTGGATCTGAATTGAACGTTGGTTTGGCTAAATCAGAAAGCCAAGAAAGCCCAAGCCGCCGCCAAGGGTCAACTTGTGCCACGCGGAAACAGAATCAATTTGACCGCGCAGCAATTGGATGTGGGCACCTAAGAAGGGCAATAAAAAAATCAAGCTTTCAGTGCCCAAGTTGAATTGAAAAGAAGCGAGGGCCCCTGCAGCAATCATCAGAGGCCAAGTGCAAGCATGCATGGTTTTCAGAAAGTTATGGGTGCGGTCACGTCCCCAGCGAACGGGAATGGTATCATAACCTGACGCTGCATCTCCCGTCACGTCTTGAAGATCCTTGGTGACTTCTCGCAGGAAAGTAATGACCATGCTGAGCACAGCATAAGCGAGCAGTCCTTGGCCGGAAGTGTCCGTCAGAAAGCCGTGCCAAGGAGTGTGCGCAAACGCACCGAGCGTGCACCAAATGGGAAGCTGTCCAACAATCAATGCGACCACAATATTGCCTCTGAGAAACCGCCGCTTGAATAAGGGGGAGTACAGCCAGAGCAATCCCGCGATGAGAAGCGTCCATAAAAAAGGAATGGGCGACTGCAAATCAAGCGAAAATGCAAATGCCAAGGATAGGCCTGTTCCTACCATGAAATGGTGGAGTAAAAGCGTCGCCCTGCGGCTTATGATACGCCCGACAAGTGCCCTGTGCGGTTTGTTGACGGCATCTTCGGCAATGTCGAAATAATCATTGATGATGTTTCCGCTCGCAGCAAGTAACATCATGATGGTTGCGGGAATAATGAAGTCAAGATCCAGCAATTGGGAAAGCTCAGGTTGTATCCATGCTAAGCGAACGAGGACCAGGCTGAAGCCGACCATGAGCACGTTCCAAGGGCGCATATTCCGCACTGCAGCCCAAAAAGGAGAGTGGGTAATGGGGGCGATGTGACTTTTGGCGTCAGCCATGGCTGGCATTGATCAATTGGCCAATCACGGTTGCGCCATTAGAATCATCTGCACGGTGCAGCGCATAATTGAAGCCGGAATGTATCGCATGTGCGCCGACTGAGCCGTCCAAACCGAGCGCGAGGTAACCCACTTGCAGATCATCCACAGGCATCGCTTTCATGATGCGATGAACAGCCTCCTCACAGGCTTCTTGGGCAAGCGCACCTTGTCGCATCAATTCGACCACCAAGAAGGATCCAACGGTTTTCATGACGGCTTCTCCGAGGCCTGTCGCCGTGGCCCCACCCGCGCCGCCATCTACATAGAGTCCGGCTCCAATGATTGGACTGTCACCAACGCGGCCGTGCATCTTGTAAGCTACGCCACTGGTGGTGCAGCCGCCCGCCAATCGTCCCTGGTCATCGAGCGCCAGCAAACCGATGGTGTCATGGTTTTCGATGTTGATTACGGGTGCATAATTCGATTCAATCTGCCATTTCTCCCAAGCCTTCTTTGATGCTTCCGTTAACAATGGAGTAAAGGGCATTTTCAATTCTCTTGCGTATTGCTCGGCTCCTGCTCCCGCGAGCATGACATGGGGTGTGCTTTCCATGACTTGACGAGCCAGAGAGAGGGGATGCGCAACATTTTGAACAAAGCACACGCTGCCCGCATTTTGTGTGTGATCCATGATGCACGCATCCAAGGTAACGTGTCCATCACGATCAGGCAATCCGCCCAGTCCAACGCTCTGCCCGGTCGCATCTGCTTCTACGACTCGAGCGCCTGCTTCGATCATGTCCAAGGCAGAACCACCATTGGCCAGTGCACCAAAGCCGGCCATATTTGCGGGCATTCCGTGATTCCAAGTAGAGACCATCGTGGCATCGCTAGTCGTCGCAGATGGAGCCGACTGCGCTCGAATTTCAGATCGCTTGGCTTTGGCCAACGCTTGATGCCAGCCCAATCCGATTCCAACGCCTCCGGCAAGCGCAGTGGCTCTGCGTAAAAAATTCCTTCGGTCAATGCTCATCTTCCGAAAGTCGTCAAAAAAACGTCAAAAAACTATTTTTCCTTCGCAGATAAAAAGTTCAAGACAAGCCAAGGAAGTACAAATAAATCAGCAAGCACAGCGAAAAGTAAGGTGAGGGAAATGAGCACACCGATATAAAAGGTTCCTAAAAAGCTGCTGAGAGTCAAAGTAATGAATCCTCCGCACAGAATGATGCTCGTGATTATGATGGCTTTCCCGGCCCCAATGAAGGAACGCTTGACCGCATACGGAAGGCTGCGCCCCTTGGCCAGTTGAAGCCGAAGCTTGCTGATGAAATGAATCGTGTCATCAACGGCGATGCCAAAGGCAATGGTGAAGATGATGCTGGTGGAAAGCTTGAGATCAATGCCTGTCCAGCCCATTATTCCAGCAATGAGGAGCAATGGGATGAAGTTGGGGATGAGACTGATGAAGACCATGGTCACACTTCGAAACATCAGCCCTGCGATTAGCGCAACAATGAGAAACGCAATGCTCAGCCCTTTGACCATGTCTCCGGCCAATGACCCTACATTGATGTCGATGAGTTGAGCTGTGCCGGTGACGCGCAATGCCAAGGGAGAGTTGGGCATCTCAGAAGCAAACCAATGCTGCAATTCCTTATTCTTCCGTTCATAATGGCGGGCGCCAAGATCGGAAAGCTTGCCAAAAATCCGGAGGGAATTGGAGGGTTCATGCGCGACCAGACTCAATGCGACTATGTCTCCGAACCGATCCAGTGACCGGAGCATGGCATCGAACTTATTGGAAGTAGCAGGAAGCCGTTCGAAAGCGCTGACGTCCCCATTGCTCCAGCGGTTGATTTGGGAGAAGATGATGTCAGAACTTACCACAGAACCTACCCCGTATTCTGATTTCAGAAAAGAGGTGATTCTCGCCATGTCCTGCTGGACCTCCAAATCGTAGATCGAAGCACTTTCATCCACTTGAATGGCGAGTTCAAACGGGCGCACACCTGCAAACTCCCGTTCGAAAAAATTTAATTCTTGGCGAAAAGGACCGTCGTCGGCTAAGTCTTCGAGCAAAACATTATTCACTTCGATTTGAGCTGCACCAATTGCGCCCAAGGTGCAAACGACCAGCGCCCCCCAGCGAATCCATTGGCCTCGTTTTAAGGCGAATCCCATTGCGCGATGCAGCGTTCTGTTCCAGAAGGTCCCGGAACCTGCGTGGGTGATTTTTGGCGCTGGAAACAAAACCATTACCGCCGGGAGTAAACTAAAGGCCAATACATAAGCGACGCCGACTCCTGTGGCAGCGTATAAACCGAAATCCTGAATGGGAGCCACGGATGAGGTTGTTAACGTGAGGAATCCGACGGCGGTGGTGAGGGTGGTGAGGAATGTGGCCAAACCGACCTCTTTGAAGGCCGTTGCAATGGCCATGGATTGGGTTGAATTCCCACGTAATTCCTCATAATACCGAGAGAGTATGTGAACCACATCACTAATCCCGACCACAAAAATGATGGTGGGCAGCACAATGGTCATCACATCGATGGACTTGCCGGTGAGTTCCATGATTCCGAGTGTCCAAAGCCCACTGAGCAAAACCACGAGCAAGGGAATCAAAACGCCCCATGCGCTGTGGAATGCCAACCATAAAAAAAGCACGATAATGGCCATGCCAACCGAGACAAACAAGACCACCTCACGCTGCATGACATCAACATAGTATTTCTGGGCAACAGCACGACCCGCGATGTGACTCGGGTGTTTCCAGGTTTCGGCCAAATTCAAGATGGCGTTTGCCAGCTCATCACACCCCTCTTTCGATAGTTTCTGCTGATGGGCTACTTGAATCGTCAGGGCAGTCGCGTTCTGGGAGACCAGGGTTCCAATGTAATGGCTGCGCTGGGCAATGCGAATGGAATCAGCGATCAGGTTGCCAGCAACGATAGAGTCCGGTGATTGCCAACGAAGCAAGGGGCGCTGCACCAGTGACAATCCCATCCGAATGGGCTCCCGGAGTTGCGTGGGAGAGATTACCGATGTCACGTATGGCAGTTCGAGCAGTTCGTTGGTGTATCGATCTACGTCCGCCAGAAAATCAGCATCGTAAATGCTTTGTGGACTTTCGATGCCAACGATAAGAAAGTCGTTGTCGGATTCGAATCGCTCGCGGAAATCCAGGTAAAATGATGTGTGTGGATCGTCTTGAGGGAAAAAGCTTTCAAAATCGTAATTGAATCCAATTTGGCTTACACGCCATGCCATGATGATGGAAACCAATGAAATAGAAATTAAGACCCATCGGGCCTTCTGCTTCCACGGTGCTGTATTCAAAGTTTCCATGCTCCATTGTAACAACCAAATGCCAACTCGGTTCAATGAAAAAGCCCCTGAATGTTGGATCATTCAGGGGCTTTCAGGGGCGCCGAAGCGCTTCATCCGATTGGGACTTATTTCACTTCTTCGAAATCGACATCCGTGACTTCGGAGTCGTTGGCATCAGCCTGCGCGCCTTTTGCCGTTCCTTCAGGCGCTCCCTCAGGTGCTCCACCTTGATCGGCATACATTTCCTGACTTGCCGCCTGGAATGCTGCATTGAGCTTTTCCATTCCTGCTTTGCAGCCATCGATGTCTTGCTCGGCGTGTGCTTTTTTGAGGGATTCCAGGGCTTCATCGATCGGCCCTCGATTTCCTTCGGAGATTTTGTCTCCAAATTCAGTAAGCTGTTTCTCGGTCTGGAAAACAAGCGCATCAGCTTGGTTCAAGGTTTCGATCCGTTCCTTGGCTTGTTGGTCTGCCTCGGCGTTGGCTTCTGCCTCCTGCTTCATGCGCGTCACTTCCTCATCGCTCAATCCGCTGGATGCTTCGATTCGAATGTTCTGCTCTTTTCCAGTTGCTTTGTCTTTTGCGCTGACCTGGATGATGCCATTGGCGTCGATGTCAAAGGTGACTTCGATTTGCGGCACACCACGAGGTGATGGGGGAATGTCAGCCAATTGGAAGCGTCCAATGGTTCGGTTGTCTGTGGCCATCGAACGCTCGCCCTGTAGTACGTGGATTTCAACACTCGGTTGGTTATCCGACGCCGTGCTAAAGGTTTCCGACTTTTTGGTCGGAATGGTCGTGTTCGCATCTATCAATTTGGTCATTACACCTCCCATGGTCTCAATTCCGAGCGAGAGCGGCGTGACATCCAAGAGCAATACATCCTTCACATCGCCTGAAAGTACACCGCCTTGTATCGCTGCCCCAATGGCAACAACTTCGTCCGGATTGACCCCTTTCGAAGGCTCCTTGCCGAAGTAGCTTTTCACAGCGTCTTGCACGGCTGGAATACGCGTTGACCCGCCAACAAGGATGACTTCATCGATGTCCGACTTTTCCAAGCCTGCGGCTTTCAAAGCAGCTGCGCAGGGCTCAATGGTGCGCTTGACCAAAGAATCTACGATTTGCTCAAACTTAGCGCGCGAGAGGGAACGTACAAGGTGCTTTGGCACGCCGTCAACGGGCATGATGTAAGGCAAATTGATTTCAGAGCTGGTGGTGCTGGATAATTCGATTTTTGCTTTTTCCGCAGCATCTTTCAAACGTTGCAACGCCATGGGGTCTTTGGAGAGATCCAAACCACCGTTCTCATCTTTGAATTCTTTCACCAACCACTCGATGATGGCTTGGTCAAAATCATCCCCTCCGAGGTGAGTGTCTCCATCCGTAGAGAGCACTTCGAATACTCCGTCGCCCAATTCTAAAATGGACACGTCGTGCGTTCCGCCTCCAAGGTCAAACACAACGATTTTTTGGTCGATGGACTTTTTGTCCATGCCATACGCCAGTGCAGCAGCAGTTGGCTCGTTGATGATTCGCTTCACTTCCAGTCCTGCAATTTCGCCGGCTTCCTTCGTGGCCTGGCGTTGGGCATCGTTGAAATATGCAGGAACCGTGATGACCGCTCCAGTGACCTCGGCACCCAAGTAATCTTCGGCCGTTTTCTTCATTTTTTGAAGGGTCATGGCGCTGATTTCCTGTGGGGTGTACATGCGGTCGTCGATTTTTACACGTGGCGTGTTGTTGTCGCCTTTGACCACCTCATAAGGCACCCGAGAAGCTTCTTTTTTCACTTCGTCGAATGAACTGCCCATGAACCGCTTGATGCTGTAAATGGTTTTGGTCGGATTCGTGATGGCCTGGCGCTTCGCCGGCTCTCCCACCTTTCGCTCGCCTCCTTCGATGAATGCGATGATCGAGGGAGTGGTGCGTTTTCCCTCTGCATTTGTAACGACGACAGGCTCGTTGCCTTCCATGACGGAAACACAGCTATTGGTGGTTCCCAAGTCTATTCCAATGATTTTACTCATGATGTTAGATTGATTCAATTGTTTGGTCTTCTCTTGTCAAGGAGTGTGCCGATTCAATTTTGATGAAAGTGGACTGACAATATTGGCGTACTCCGTGACTGCAACTGACAAAAAGGCGAATATTCGGCCTGGATCGTTGTATATATTACGGCAAGGTGTCAGGCTGGGAGTGCG
>CAXDQP010000107.1:0-7126 GCA_963991335.1 uncultured Flavobacteriales bacterium | reverse complement strand
ATTCGACCATTGGGCACAACGAGGACATTGGATACTACGCCCAAAACCAAGCTGAAGAATTGGATGGCAACCTCACCGTGTACGAGACCCTCGATGATGTTGCCGTTGGAGAAATCCGTAAAAAACTGCGCAGCATCCTCGGTGCATTTTTATTTTCAGGAGAAGACGCCGATAAAAAAGTAAAAGTCTTATCGGGCGGTGAAAAGGCCAGACTCGCGCTCTGCAAATTGCTCCTGCATCCTTACAACTTGTTAATACTTGACGAGCCCACCAACCACTTGGACATTCGAGCCAAAAGTGTACTCAAAGAAGCGCTGCAAGCCTTTGACGGAACACTCATTGTGGTCTCTCACGACCGAGATTTTTTGAATTCACTCACGGAATTGGTTTACGAGGTTACGCCAACGGGATTGAAGCAATACATCGGCGACATCAAGCAATTCTTGCACGAAAAGCACGCAAATAGCATTCGTGCTTACGAAGCTGAAAAAGGAACAAACGTCCCCACTCCGAAAACAAAAACTACGACCACCACCTCAGATCGAGGGCAGCAAAATCATCCTAGCATTTCTAACAAAGAATCATACAAAGCCCGGAAAGAACGGGAAAAGCAAGAACGGAAGGATCAAAATCGATTCAAGAAGCTGGAAGGCATCATTGCCCAAAAGGAAAATGAGATGAAGGCTTTGGATGAACAAATTGTCGCTGTTGGAACAGAAGATCGAGGGAAAATGACCGAGCTATCCTATCAGTACGAAACCGTACAAAACGATCTGAATGCAGCCCTGGAAGAGTGGACACTTTTGGGGGAAAAATTGATTTGAATTCCGTGGCAGCGACGAATCAATGTGTTGAATAACTCGCTTCTAGTGTTAATAACCTGTGTTTAAAAGTCCCCTTTCTGGAGCTTTAGTAACCTTGGCAAACTGCAACCTATTCTCCACCTTCGTCGTATGCAGAGAGTGAAGAATACTATAGCCATTTTGACCGTGCTTTTGGCAACCCTGAGCGCGCAAGGACAGAACACTCCATTGTCCATTGGTATGTCAATGGGAGGATCAAACTACCTCGGCGAGATCGGTGGGAAATTCGATCCAAGAGCGTCCTTACTGGATACCGACATTATCACGACGTCGCCTGCTATTGGTGGTTTTCTGCGCTATGCAGCTAACGATTATGTGCGGGTATCTGGTGAAATCAATTACATCCATATCCGCCAAGCGGATCAAAATGCCGAAGATCCAGCCCGACAAGCGCGCAACCTCAATTTCCGAAATCGAATGGTCGAATTCGGATTCCGCACGGATTTCACGCTCGTCAACATAGGGCAGTCGAGTTACCCTCGAAACTTCTCTAAGCCGGGTAAGATGTCCTTGAAACTTTTCGCTTTCACAGGTGTGTATGGCGTTCTCCATAACCCACAGGCACAAATCACAGACGATCCAAACAACGAATGGGAAGACCGTTGGTATGATTTGCGTCCCCTCAGAACAGAAGGACAAGTGGAAGAATATGCCGCACTCATTGCTGCCATCCCCATGGGATTTGGACTTGAATTTGGGTTAGGCAAAGGATGGATTTTCGGTGTGGAAGGCTCATGGAGAGCCACTTTTACTGACTATTTGGACGATCTCTCGGGCATGTATGCCAATCCAGACTTTCTGTCGCCATTGGCAGAAGCCATCAGCAGCCAATCCAACGCGAGTGTACTAGCCGCAATCAATGATCCTGCCGCTGGCAACCTGAGCAACCACAATTACAGTGAGGGTGGGACTTACCGAGGCAATCCAGAAACGAACGACAGCTATGGGACGATCCAGTTCACAATGACCCGCGTCATTGATACACGCACATCGTTTGAGCGCGCTTTGGATCACATTGCAGGCAAACGGTAAGGCCAACTAAACCATTGGCAACGCAGGCTTTGACCTACTTATACCCCTCCTAGATAAGACTTCCAGCGGTCAATGACCACATGCATATCCGCAGGCAGTTTGGTTTCAAAAACCAATCGCTCGTGAGTAGTGGGGTGCGTGAAAGCCAATGACCGCGCATGAAGGGACTGCCGTGGCAGTACTTCGAAACAGTTATTGAGAAACGCCTGGTATTTACCTCCTCTGACCCCCTTGACGGCACGATTGCCGCCATATGACACGTCACCGAATAGAGGATGACCCATATGTTCCATGTGCACACGGATCTGATGGGTGCGACCGGTCTCAAGCTTACACTCCAATAAGGTCACTGGACCGAGGCGCTCCAAAACCGTGTAATGCGTTGTGGCGTGCTTGCCCTCATCACCGTGTGGAAATACGGCTTGAATTTTTCGATTGCGTCTGTTCCTACCAATGTGTCCTTCAATGGTCCCATTTTCCTCTAAATCACCCCATACCAGAGCCAGATAACGGCGGTCCACACTGCGCTCAAAAAATTGTTGACTTAAAGAAGCCATGGCCTGCTCCGTTTTGCCCAAGACCATCACCCCCGTGGTGTCTTTGTCCAACCGGTGAACCAAACCCGGTCTCGGAATCACCTCATTGAATTGCGCATCCACAGGTCGACCGTTCGACAAATCCGGTGGGAGATTGATTTGCTGTTGCAATAGATGCCAAGCGACTCCATGCACCAATGTTCCTGTATAATTTCCGTTGCCGGGGTGAACCACCAATCCTGCGGGCTTATTCACCACCAAAATCTCCTCATCCTCGTACATCACGTCCAGTTCCATCTGCTCCGGAATCAATTCAAACGTGCGAACTGGGTTGGGCAATTCAATCGTCACCACATCCAAGGCCTTCACCTTGTGATTGGATTTGACCGGAACACCATTGACACGAACGTAGCCGGCCTTGGCAGCTTCTTGCAACTTGGTCCGTGACATATTCGAAACCAAGTTGAGTACAAATTTGTCCACCCGCAAAGGAACCTGACCCGGATCCGCAACCAACTGGTGGTGCTCAAAAAGCTCTTCTCCAGCTTCCGATTGATCGCCCTCCATGGGATTAATTGCGTAGGATTTGCACGCTGTGACCTGCATCATTCATCAGCACATATAGCCCAGCCGACAGTCCTGATAAATCACACGTGTACACGCCCTGCGCTGGCCAACGACCTGTTTGAATGAGCTTTCCTGAAGCATTCCAAAGTTGCCATCCTGCAGCAGCCGGAACCTCCACCTGGCAAGAGGTCCCATTGACCGGATTGGGATACACCCGAAGTGCCGAAGCAGAAGAAATAGCACCCTCGGCGATGGCGTTCCAAACCTCAGTCTTATTGGCTCGAAGCACCGGACGAATCATCACAGATCCTTCGATTTCCGAATTTAACCAGCTGCCCCCAAGCCCGAGGGAATAATGGAGCTGACCCACATTTGCGTTTGTGTTCTTGTCCAACCCAAAATTGAGCCCGACTTCGGTGGCCTGAACGATGCCTACATGGATGCTGCCTTCTACTGGGATTGGATCATCGTATTCGTAGAATGCAAAAAGATCAAACCCGTCATTGAAGTATTGCGGGGAATGAAACTGATAGTTTTCGATAAGCTCCTCGCCAGGAATCCCATCGTTGTCTTCCCAAGCCCGTAACAAAAATGTTTCATCGTCCGAATTGGTGTAGTAGGGTGTGAAATGAATGGCCACTCCGAGCAAGGTGTCAGGCACTTCAAGCGTATAACGAACGGCAACTTTACCCCCAGCAGCCGTAAGTGCATAAGCCTTTTCGGCAGTGCCGTCATCATACGCGAAATCATTCTCAAAAACTTGATGAAATACAATGCTGTCATTGTCCGGGACGCCAACTTTCTCGGTGTGCACCAAACCAATCGACCTCTGCCAAATCGACACCGCAAACGTGGCGCTGGTGGCAGCCACCGCCGAATCAAAGACAAAATTTTCTCCCAACGGGTTGTTGCCAACGTATAACGTGGTGTTGAACGGAGTCAAAGGCTGAACATTCGTGTTTTGCACTGAGGTTTCGTAGACGCTCACGTCTCCTTCATAATCAACTGAAAAACCCCAATTGATGTTATCGGCTTGGGTCCCAAAATTGCGTTGCTGCATTAGCAAACTATCGCGCATGTAATACGCGGGGTTGGCGATGAAGTGATTCCATGGCATTCGAGTGAAATCCCGCAGCAAAGTTGTTACCGGTTCAACAATGGCCACTTCGCTAACCACATCAAATTCGGCTGGTACAATTTGATCATCGAGCAACAAATAATCCAAATGCCAGAGGTCAACATTTCCCGCCAGCGCTCCGAAATTCCTGAAGCGAAATTGAAAGTCATTCACGAGGTATGGAAATTCATTGACCGCCACGTAAACCCGCTCAAAGGCATTCGTTGCTGTGCTATCCGAAGACCAAACCTCTGTCCAAAAGACTTCCCCTGTCACATCATCCGTAGATTTAAACTCAAGCACCAAAAAGTCCTCACCAACATCAGGTGCATTCCCTCGTCCGCCTGCTTCATAGTGAAACATCAAGTGCACATTGGACTCTGGGAAATACCCATTCAAGGCAATCGGCAACGATGTCAGTGTATCGCACCAACCTGGGGTATTCACTTCGACAAAATTGTAGGGTTCACCAAATCGGTTCAACCCGTCCAATGTCGCTGCCCCAATTGTTGGAGCATTGATTGCGAACGTTTCTGTCCGTCTTGCCGACCCTGGCTCCCAGCGTTGAAAAACTTCAAAGCCGGGGAGTGTGCCATCAGAAAGTGGCATGGAGGGCGTAGAAAAGTCATCGAAAAAAGGCAGTGACAGCGCACTGCCTCGGTGATTCATTCCCGAGAAGTTTGACGGCACCACAACGTGCCGAGCAACCTCTTCCATAGGGATGTAGAGCAAGTCCCGCTCAATTTCCTTTGGCTGCAGCGATTGTGCCCACATCGGACCAAAACCCAGCATCAAAGTGCAGGCCATCCAACCCGACATCCAACTCATTCGACTTCCTTTTCCCATGCTCAGCTATTCTATAAGGATCAACGTATTCATTCCTGCCTTCCCGAATCCCAGCGCAGACCAAGGTACAAATCAATTTCGGTGCCCGCTGCTACTGTTTTTCGCGCCGAAGGCTTCAGGTGCTGCTCCAAGACTTTCGCCTTCAATGAATCCCCTTCATCTTCCACAGAAGGAGCGTATTCAACGAGGCCTAAACTGAGTTTGGCTTCCGTCAGTCGCGCCCTCACTTTCTCCAACGTGAGCCCTGAGAGATTGGGAACCGAAACCATCTCATCCGTCGTGGTACCCGAAATCAATTGCAATACGGATCCCTTCGGCATCTTCTGATCTTCACTCAACACCTCCCCTTTGTTATTTTCGATTCGAATCACTCTTCCGACAAGCGCAACATTGGGCTCCAGTACATCTTCAACCTCAAACCCCTTGTTTTCCAATATAATCCGAGCAATTCCGGGCTCTTGGCCTTCCTTCACACCGATACGTTCATAAGGCGGCGTGCTTCGGTAAGTGGTAACATAAATCCGCCGGCCTGACTTAATTTTTGAACCGGGAGGTGGAACCTGCTCGATTACCTGAAATGGTTTTCCATTGCGGCTGTATATGCTGTCCAAATGAATCGTTTCTAATCCCAACGAATCCAACTTCTTTTGCACTTCATCTAGCGTGATCCCTTTCAAATTGGGCAGGTCCTGAATAGCTCCTGGCCGACTGTAAAATTTGAGATAAAACCAAAGTCCCCCGATCATGAATAGCCAAACTGCCCCAAGCCGGATAAGCGACTTGAAAAAAGAGCGACTAAAGAGAAAAAGGAACCACTGTTTCATCGCTTTTTAACGGCATTTAAATCAAATTGTTTTATAAACTGAATGAGTACTGGTAGCTGGGTGCGATGCTCAATCCATCAACTCTTCTTCCAACGCATTGTCGTAGGTGTTTCGCCATTCCTGACAAAACCCAAATGCCTCACCATCCACGTGAATTTTTCCTTTGGTCACGTGGCCCAACAGCACAATGGGAATGTCAAATTCTTCGATTAAATCAAGGAGACGATCTTGCTGATTTTCCTTGCAACTAATTACAATGCGACCCTGCCCTTCACCGAAGAGAAAAGCGTCCAATCGAATGTCATCATCAGTGACAACATCGAATCCCAGTCCCTTGGGCATCGCCATTTCCAGCAGCGTCACGAAGAGACCTCCGTCAGAAACATCGTGCGCAGCTTCAATGCATCCGCGTTCGATGGCTTTGCGCACACAGCCTTGCACCTTCCCCTCCGCTTCCAAATCAAAATGAGGCGCGGGTGAGCGTTTTACACCAACAATGCTGCTCAAGTATTCCGAGGCATTGATGCAATTGGTTGAAGCGCCGAGCATGAAAATCAATTCCCCTTTCTCGCTGAAATTGAGCGACATGTGGTGGTCGCTCTCCTCGATGATTCCAACCATGCCGATGGTTGGCGTTGGAAATACGGCAACAGCGCTCCCATCGGGTTTCGCCGATTGATTGTAAAAACTGACATTGCCGCCCGTCACCGGGGTATTGAAGAATCGGCTCGAACGGCTCATTCCTTCAATGGCTTTGACAAACTGCCAATACACATCCGGATTGTAGGGGTTCCCAAAATTAAGGCAGTTGGTGATTGCACTCGGTGTACCTCCGCTGCAGGTGATGTTTCGGGCCGCCTCCGCAACGGCAATCGCCGTTCCTACTTCCGGGTCCATTTCGACGTAGCGCGCATTGCAGTCCACAGTCAAAGCAAGTGCTTTTTTCGTTCCTCGGACGCTGACTACTCCTGCATCCGATGGACGGTTCGTGCCGCGGTTCAAGGTTCCTACCATGCTGTCATATTGCTCCCAGACCCATCGTTTCGATGCGATATTGGGCAATTCAATCAGCTGTTCCGCGATGCCCTGGGCTTCTTTCAAAGTCGGTACTGGCACAGTCGACGCATCCCATGCTTGTGCATCAGCGAACCAAGCTGGCTCTGAGAACTCCCGGTCATAAACAGGAGCACCACCACCCAAAACCAACGTGTCCGCTGGCACTTCGGCGATCAACGCTCCTTCCTTGAAATAACGCATTTGATTTCCCTCCGTCACCACACCAATTCGAACCGCGTGCAAGGCCCACTTTTCAAAAATTCCTTCTACCAATGACTCTTGGCC
>CAXDQP010000106.1:0-7151 GCA_963991335.1 uncultured Flavobacteriales bacterium | reverse complement strand
AAAGTTTCAGGGGTTAAGCGTTGATGCGGTCAAACCCACAGAAGGGTGCAAGAGCAGCGGGAATGTGCACGCCGCTCTCATCTTGATGGTTTTCCAAGAGGGCTGCGACAATTCGCGGCAATGCAAGCGCTGAGCCATTCAGTGTATGGACCAGGTGTGTTTTTCCTTCTGCACCTTTGTAGCGGCATTTCAGGCGACTTGCTTGGTACGTCTCGAAATTCGAAACAGAGCTTACCTCGAGCCATCGCTCTTGGGCGGCACTCCAGACTTCAAAGTCATACGTCATTGCGGATGTGAATCCCATATCGCCTCCGCACAAACGCAAGATGCGGTAGGGCAATTCGAGCCCTTCCAAAAGCCCTTTGACATGTTCGACCATCTGATTCAAGAGGTCATAGGATTCATCAGGATGGGCGAGTTGCACAATTTCAACTTTGTCGAATTGGTGCAAGCGATTCAGGCCTCGCACATCTTTTCCATAACTGCCTGCTTCGCGTCGAAAGCAAGGAGTGTACCCGCATAGTTTGATGGGCAACTCGCTTTCTTTCACCAGGGCATCGCGGTAGATGTTGGTCAAAGGCACTTCAGCCGTAGGAATCATGTACAATTCGTCGTCTTGCATGTGGTACATCTGGCCTTCTTTGTCGGGCAGTTGTCCTGTACCAAAGCCACTGTCCGCATTGATCATCAGCGGTGGAATGTATTCTGTGTAGCCCGCTTCGTCTGCCTTCTGCAAGAAAAACTGGATGAGCCCGCGCTGCAGTTTTGCTCCCTTCCCTTTGTAGAAAGGAAAGCCCGCTCCAGTAACCTTAGCGCCCAGTTCAAAGTCAATGAGATCCATCTGTTCCGCAAGTTCCCAGTGAGGCTTGGCGTGTTTCTCCAATGTTTCAGCACTGCCAGAACGGAAGGTCTCCACATTGTCCTCCGCATTGCGTCCAGCGGCAACGTCGTTGTGAGGGGCATTGGGAATGGTACAAAGCACATCGTGCATTTGCTGTTCGATTCCCTGCATTTTTTCTTTGAGGGTGGCCGTCTCCTCCTTGAAAGAAGTTGTTTTCGCTTTGATGACTTCTGCCTCCTCCCGTTTTCCTTCGCGCATGAGCGATCCAATTTCTCTGCTCAAGGCATTGCTTTGAGCCAACAGATCGTCCAACTGGGTTTGTGTGCTTCGTCGTTCAGCATCCCATTCAAGGATTTGATCGAGGTCCCTGCGAGCATCGATGTGTCGTTTGTCCAGGGCAGCTGCAATTTGCTCTTTTTCTTCCCGCAACGATTGTACTGTGAGCATGGCTAAAGGGCGATGATTGTTTTTTTCCTTGTCAGGCTGGATTGCCAAGGTGTAAAAATAAAGAACTCCCGAACCCAATGAAGGGTCGGGAGTCACAAATATGGTTTAACAGCAGTCTTCCTAACGAAAACAGCTGCAGATGCGTTCAATCAAGCTTCGCCCATCGGGACGACAGAGACAAAAGAACGGTTGTTGGCTTTTTTACGGAATTCCACGACTCCGTCCGTCAATGCGAACAATGTGTGGTCTTTGCCCATGCCTACATTTTCACCGGGGTGATGCTGTGTGCCGCGCTGACGCACAATGATGTTACCCGCGATGCAACCCTGGCCACCAAAAATTTTGACGCCGAGCCGTTTCGATTCAGACTCGCGTCCGTTTTTCGAACTTCCTACACCTTTTTTATGTGCCATTATTCTTCGGTTTTCTTTGTTTTGGTCGCAGCTGGCTTCTTCGCAGCAGGTGCTTTGGCAGCCGGCTTTTCAGCCGTCGCTTTTTTTGCACCGCCGGCCTTGATGCCAGTGATTTTGATTTCCGTCAATGAAGCACGGAAACCGTTCAACTTTTGGTAACCTTTCCGACGCTTCTTTTTGAAGATCAGAACTTTGTCGCCTTTGAGGTGGCGTTCAACCTGAGCTGACACTTCCGCGCCGCTTATCGCTGGGGCGCCAACAGTTACATCTCCCTTATTGTCGATGAGGAGGACCCGGTCAAACTTGACCTTTTTGCCTTCTTCAGCGTCCAATCGGTTGACGAAAACCTGCTGGTCTTTCTCTACCTTGAACTGGTGCCCTGCGATCTCTACGATTGCATACATGATTCCTGTGTGTAATTATCCCCTAAAATGGGGGTGGCAAAGGTAGCGGAAACTTTTCAACTTTTCAACAATTCAGACAATTGTCTTGATCGGTCTTTTGAATCATCCCTTCGCTTTGCGATTGGTCAGCCATACACCCAACAGAATGCAGCCGCCAGCGGCTAAGTGCTGGGCGTTTAATTGTTCGCCATCCCACCATCCCCAGAGAGCGGCGAATAGGGGTATAATGTAGGTGACGGAAGCCGCGGTGACAGCGCTGGTCCACGCAATGAGTTGATTGAAAAGGACCAGGGCACCTGCTGTGCCAAATGCCGCTAGGACAGTGACTGCAGCGAGCCCTCGAAGTCCATCGGGATGCGAGGCAATCAAGTGGGGAATATCGCCGGTGATGAAAACGAAACTCGCCGGCATGGCAACAAGTCCAAGGGAACATGCAGCGATGACGGGGCTCTTCAGCCCGCGAAGCTTTTCGCGCGTGATGTTTACGCTGATGCCATAACAGACGGTAGCAATTACGAGAAGCAAACTGGGGATGAAAATGGAAGGATTGGGTTCACTCGATAGTATGCTAGCCGATTGCTGGGCTTGAATGAGCCAAAGGGTTCCGGCGAATCCGATGGCAATTCCGCCCAATTGGTTTCGTTGCACCGCAATTCCGAATGCAGCCATTCCTATTAATAGCGTCCAGATGGGACTGAGCGCATTGAGCATTCCTGCCATTGCACTTGGGAGTGTGGTTTGGGCAGTGGCGAAGAGGATCGCTGGGGTGAAGCTCCCGACCATGCCGATCAAACTCACCCACAGCCATTGCGCTCTATTCAGGGATTTCCAATGCCGCAGGGAAATGGGTAGCAAGGTGAATCCGGCAATGGCAATGCGAAGAGCGGCAAGCTCAACGGGCGGGAAGAGTGGACTTCCATCAGCGGCAAACAGGCCCCATTTCATCAGAATGAAGCTACTGCCCCAAACGAAGCCGAGAAGCAGCAACACGAATGCAGGTGCCCAACGTTGTTTGGGGGATGGTTGGCTCGGCATGGGGCTTGAAATTAAGTTATGTTGGGTATACGCCGCACTTCACCAGCGTATATTTGCAGCATGCGCAGTGATACTACTTCTCTACATCAGAAAAAGCGATTTGTTCTGGTGGGCAGTGTTTTGGTGTTCGCCCTGAGTCTGACAAGTTGTGGCGAATTCGGGTCGTCCTATGAAGTCGCAGAAAACCACACGGCAGGCACTTCCGAATTGACGATGGCGAGGCTGGACGTTTCAGGAATGATGTGCGCCCACGCATGTGGCGGAAAGATCAAAAAGGAATTGCTCAAAGTAGAGGGTGTGGCGAATGCATCCATTGAATTCGAAGAGAACCGAGATTTGAATTATGCGGAGGTCGAATACGACGCGAAAACCGTAGAATTGAGTGGTTTGGTGGAAGCGATTGCCGGCATTGCCGATGGAAGGTTGTACGCCGTTGAGGCGGTTGAAGTCACGCATTTTGCAAAAGGAGCCCAACTCAACTGAGCGAATCGAACGGTCGTTGCGCCGTCTTACCCGGGTTGCCTTGGTAATGACCTCAATGGTCGTTTTGGCCGGAAGCGTCGTGCGCATGACCGGTTCCGGAATGGGGTGTCCCGATTGGCCGAAGTGTTTTGGCTTATTAATTCCGCCCACTTCGGCGGAAGAAGTAACTTGGACGGAAGGGGAAAGCTACGAAGCGGGTCGAATGCTCATTGCACATGATACCCTCTGGGTAGCCCAAATCGAGATGGTCGCAGCGGACTTTGAACAGGAGCGTTCCGCGGGCAATTGGGAAGCATACACAAAGCATAGTTATGCCACATTCAACTCCTTGCATACTTGGGTTGAGTTCATTAACCGGCTTATTGGAGCATTGACGGGCATTCCGGCTTTGCTGTTGATTGCATTGTCTTTCTTTGGTGGATGGAGGTACCATTCGTGGAATCCGTTTCGTTGGTCCGTCGTGCATTTGTTCTTTTTAGGCCTTGTCGCCTGGATGGGAAAAAAGGTCGTAGACGGCAATCTGATTCCATTTTCGATTACGCTTCACATGTTGGGCGCAGTGTTCATCTTAATGGCGCTGGCGCTCATTTTGCATTCCGTACGGCAGGTGCATTGGAAAGAATCCCCGGGTGTTCAACGGAAGGCTTGGCTCATTCTTGCTGCTCTATTAACGTTGAGTCAATTGATTGCAGGAACACAGGTTCGCGAACAAGTGGATGCTTTGATGCACTTGGGCATTGAACGGTCGGTTGTATTGGACAGCCTGCCTGATTGGTGGAAGTTGCACCGTTCGGGCTCATGGGTAGTCCTTACGGCACAACTCATGTGGATTTGGCCACAAGTGAAAATCAAATCGCCTTTGGGTGGAATCGCACGCTGGTCTCTCGGACTCATTGCTGTGCAGATGGCGTCGGGAATTGCCTTCGTTTTGCTGGCCATGCCTGCGGTTCTGCAACCGCTTCACCTCTTGTTGGCGGTGGGCCTGCTCTTGTTGAACTTCTGGGCTTTATTGGCCTCAGCCAATCGCTGACTCTACTCCTTCGAAAAGATTGTTTTTAAATCAAAAGAGCCGAATTCCATAATTGGAGTCCGGCTCTTCGAGGTTGTTAGGGCATTCGTTCCATTCACCCACTGCACATTTCACAGTCGGATCCATTTTCGATGGAGCATGCCATAGCTGCCTGCTCTTCATCCGTCATATCTTGAATTGCCTTCCGAGGAGCTTCAGGAGCTTCGACCTCTGCAGCGACCGGTGCTTCCTTGTATTTCTTGTCCACGGTGAACTTAATTGCGTCTGTTGCGGCCTTGGTGCGCAGGTAGTACATGCCTGTTTTCAATCCTTGTTTCCAAGCATAGAAATGCATTGAGGTCAACTTCGCCGTATTGACGTTTTCCATGAAGACATTCAGGGACTGCGATTGACAGATGAAGGCTCCGCGATCCGCAGACATGTCAATCAAGGCCCGCTGGGGAATTTCCCATGCCGTGCGGTACAATGCCTTGAGGTTGTCAGGGATCTCATTGATGTTTTGGATGGATCCGTTCGCAGAGATGATGCGGTTTTTCATGTCATCATCCCATAGGCCGAGCTTCGTGAGGTCCCTCAGCAAGTGCTTATTCACGATGATGAATTCACCGGAGAGCACGCGTCGGGTATAAATATTGGACGTATAGGGCTCAAAGCACTCGTTGTTGCCGAGGATTTGCGCTGTAGATGCTGTGGGCATAGGTGCGAGCAGCAAAGAATTGCGCAAACCGTGTTCTTTGATTTCTTCCTTCAATACGCTCCATTCCCATCGCTCGGTGGGGGTCACTCCCCATAAATCGAATTGCAACTTGCCTTCAGAGGCGGGAGAGCCTTTGAATGATTCATAGGCTCCTTCTTCTTTGGCCATATCCTTGGACGCGGTGCACGCGGCATAGTAGATGGTTTCGAAGATTTCTCGATTCAAAGCACGGGCTTCATCCGAGTCAAACGGGTGACGCATGAGGATGAACACATCCGCCAATCCTTGCACGCCAAGACCAATGGGTCGGTGGCGCATATTGGAATTACGGGCTTCCGGAATCGGGTAATAATTTCGATCGATGATGCGGTTGAGGTTCCGCGTCACTTGATACGTTACTTCGAAAAGTTTGTCGTGGTCGAACGTACCGTTCTTGACGTACTTCGGCAAGGCAACAGAGGCGAGGTTGCAAACGGCGACTTCGTCTGGAGCGGTGTATTCTATGATCTCCGTGCAGAGATTCGAAGACTTAATCGTACCAAGGTTCTGCTGATTGGACTTGGAGTTCGCTGCATCCTTGTAGAGCATATAAGGCGTGCCGGTTTCGATTTGTGATTCCAAAACCTTGAACCACAACTCTTGGGCTTTGATCGTCTTACGTCCTTTGCCTTCGGCTTCGTATTTGGTATACAACGCCTCAAAATCAGCACTGTGGGTATCAGAGAGTCCGGGGCACTCGTTTGGACACATCAATGTCCAAACGCCATTTTCTTCGACGCGTTTCATGAACAAATCGGGAATCCAAAGCGCGTAAAACAAATCGCGTGCACGCTGCTCTTCCTTTCCATGATTTTTCTTGAGCTCCAGGAAGTCGAAAATGTCTGCGTGCCATGGCTCGATGTAGACCGCAAAAGACCCCTTGCGCTTCCCTCCACCTTGGTCGACGTATCGAGCGGTATCATTGAAAACGCGTAGCATGGGCACGATTCCATTGGATGTACCGTTGGTTCCTTTGATGTAGGAGCCAGTGGCGCGGATGTCGTGGATGGACAAACCAATGCCTCCAGCATTCTGGGAAATCTTAGCACATTGCTTGAGCGTGTCATAAATGCCGCTGATGCTGTCTTCTTGTGTCGTCAGCAGGAAGCAACTTGACATTTGAGGCTTCGGGGTTCCCGAATTGAAGAGGGTGGGCGTGGCATGTGTAAACCAGCCGTCACTCATCAGATTGTAGGTGTTTACCGCCGCGTCCATGTCATCCTTGTGAATGCCCACTGCAACGCGCATCAGCATGTGCTGGGGGCGCTCCACAATTTCACCATTGATTTTCAGCAAGTAGCTTCGCTCCAATGTCTTGAATCCAAAATAATCGTAATTGAAATCCCGATCATAGATGATTTGTGAGTCCAAAAACTCCGCCTGCTCACGAATGATTTCAATGACATCCATGGCGACCAAAGAAGCGTTTTGCCCCGTGATGGGATCGATGTAATTGTGCAAGTCCTCCATCGTCTCAGCGAAGGATTTCTTCGTTGACTTGTGAAGGTTGGATAGCGCAATTCGGCTGGCTAGGCTCGCATAATCAGGATGCGTTACAGCGTTGGTGGCCGCCACTTCCGCGGCTAAGTTGTCCAATTCGGTGGTAGTCACTCCGTCGTACACCCCCTCAATCACCCGCATTGCGACTTTCACAGGATCCACGGCTGGGTGCAATTCGTAACAGAGTTTTTTAATTCTTGCTGTGATTTTGTCGAATTGAACAGGCTCCTTGCGTCCGTCTCTTTTTAGTACGTGCATGTGC
>CAXDQP010000105.1:0-7174 GCA_963991335.1 uncultured Flavobacteriales bacterium | reverse complement strand
GCACGAAGGTCGGCGCCTGATTCAATCAAATGTGTGGCAAAGCTGTGGCGAAAGGTGTGGGGAGAGATGCTCTTACGAATCTGTGCTTGAATGGATATGCGGCGCAACATGGTAAAGGCCATTTGACGACTGAGGCCTCTTCCTTGTCGTCCTAAGAAGACCGTGTCTTCATGGCCTTTCATCGGAATGAGTTCAGAACGATACTGCACCAGGTAATCATCGATGGCATTGAGCGCTGTGGAGCCAATTGGTACGATTCGAACCTTATTTCCCTTTCCTGTGACTTGAACAACCTTGTCGACAAAATCAACTTTGGAAAGTTGCAATTCGCAGAGCTCGGTGACGCGCAGTCCGCAACTATACATGACCTCGAGCATTGCCTTGTTTCGCACGCCTTCTCTTCGAGAAAGATCGATGCTTGAAATAATGCGATCAACTTCTTCGATGCTCAGTACGTCTGGAAGTTTTCGCTCGGGTCGCGGCGAAGAAACCAATTCAACCGGATCAATGGAAATGATTTTTTCCAGACGCAGGTACTTTGAAAAGCTCCGGATTCCAGATAGCATTCGGGCTTGGCTATTGCGCGCAATATCACGGTCAAATAAAAATTGCATGTATTGTTGAACCGCATGGGTGTCAACTTTCCCTGGATAAAGGACTGATTGCTCTTCCAAACAATATTTCGAAAATTGTTTGATGTCGCGCAAGTATGCAGCGATGGAATTTTCACTCAAACCACGTTCGAGGCGCAGGTGCTCTTCGTATCCTTTGATTGTTGATTTCCAATCTGATTGCACAGTCGACATTAGGGTATCCAATTTTGTTGTGTGGTGAGCAAAGCCTCTTGAACCGTTATTCTACTTTCTCCGCTGTATGCGGTAACAAATGGGCCAGGTAGGGCATGGTTTGCTCGGATTTGAACCCGTTCATTTCGCGCAGCTTCGTACTGCGTAAATGAGCCAGTCATGTATTTGATCCATTCTTCATGCTCCACAATCATCAGGGCCTTGTTGAATTGGTAGCGTTGGACAAAATGAGATGCAGGCACACGTTGGTGAGATGCCAGAATCTGCACTTTGAATCGGATATCTGGTTGCGACGATTCGGGACCTTGAGGATTCGTTGGAGCATCTTGTTGGCTTAAATTGCTGCCGTTGTTCGGCTGAGGTGCTGCTTCCGCGGGAACGGTGGCTGCCGTGTCGTCAAGCGCGGGCTCCAAGGCTTCGATGGCCAATTCCACTGCGGCTCCCTGGCTCACGGTGGATGCCTTTCCCAGGATTGTGCTCGAACAGATTTCGGTGTCTCCCATTACCCGATAGGAGACTTGAAAAGGGGCTTCGGGTGCTTGCTGCCAAACGAACAAGATGGATTGGTCAAACACATCCCTCAAGCTGGCTTCCCCGTCTTCAAAGGGTTCAGCCTGGCATTGTCCCAATAAGATATCTTCAATTTTCAGGAACTGCCCAGGTTCGTGGCCGCTGATGGACAATGTCATTTTTCCCACATCGGGTCCGTCAGCTCGCCAGCTGCGAATGATTGAAAAGCCATCTGGACTTGCCAGGGTGGAATCGACTTCTTCCCCTAAAATTTCCAGCGACACATGATGAGGTTCGAATTCTACATCCTTCCTTGTTCCCTCCGAAATGTAGGAGAACCATTGGGTGATCGTTCCGCCTTCAAATTCTGAGGTGGCGGTCAATCGCATTTTAAGGAAGATTGTTTCTCCCGGTGCGGTGTCAACCCAAATGAATTTTCCTCGGCCGTTTTCAAAGGTAAAAGAGGCTCCGGAGTCTTCAAGCGCCTCAGCAACGACTCCTTTGGGGAATTGGACTTGAAAACGAGCAAATCCACCAGAACTACCTGTTTCGAGGCTCCAGGTTGCGAGCGTTGTTTGTCCAACGTGCATTTGTGCGGGCAAATCATGTTCTTCGACGATTCCATGATTGATGATTCCGGTGATAAGCATCGGTTGAATCAACAAGCTTGCAAGCCAGAAATAGGGATGAAAAACAATGCCTAGCATAGATGCAATCTATCGCGAGGCGGGCTGTTTTTTCGGGCGCTCTCGTGGATTTCTGAACAGCAATTTGTGAGTGAAGTGGACGTATCCGCAGTGGGGTGAGGGCAAAAAAATAGTCCTGCCCCAACGTTTTGGGACAGGACCAACTTAACCAAATTATCACTTGATGCTTGGCGCAAAGGCCAAACTCACTTAAAACCATTACAAACGTACAGGCTTATCTGATGTGAAAACGTCGAATGCGGATTGGTTATTGACATGCTTTCGTTAAAAAGTGTAAGTATTTGATTTTCTTTGATTGTCATCTATCTTTGCGCCCCGCTAAGGACAATACAAGAGAACATGAAAGAAGGAATCCACCCAGAGAACTACCGAGAGGTTGTGTTCAAGGACATGTCGAATGAGTACGCATTCTTGAGCCGTTCAGCGGCGACGACAAAGGAGACCATCCAATGGGAGGATGGGAAGGAGTATCCATTGATTAAAATGGAGGTGAGCCACAAGTCGCATCCTTTTTACACGGGCAAGGCCCAATTCGTGGATACAGCAGGACGAATTGATAAATTCCGTCAGAAGTACCAGAAGTTTGATAAGAAGCCAGCAGTCCAAGCGGAAAGCGCAAAGGACGAAGGTGCCACTGAAGAGTCATAAATCACGGCTATTGGTCATCAAAAAAAAAGCCCTCTAATGAGGGCTTTTTTTTGTGATTGATTTTTCGCGTTTGCACTCATGTGAGAGGCGAGAGGCGAGAAATTTCGAGGCCATATCCGATGTTTCCAATGGGGCGGTCGGTGTCCGTGAGAACATTGAGTTTTCGAATGCCCAAGTGTCGGATGATTTGTGCGCCGATGCCGTAATCTTTTGAATCCATTGGTGCAGCTTTCACTTCGTCTGAATTTCTGTTTTTCTCGAAAACGCGCAATTCTTCGAGAAGACCGCCTCCGTTGGAGCTTCTGTTGATGTAAATGATCGCTCCTTTCCCTTCTTGTTCAATGCGCTGCATAGCAGCATGTAATTTGGGGCCTTTGCCAATGTCGAGCAATTGAAAGACGTCTCCAATCAAATGGCTACTGTGCACACGGATAGGCACTTCGTCTTCTTCATTCCATTCTCCTTTGACCAAGGCCAAATGTTCCATGTCATTGGTGAGTTGGCGAAAAGCGATGGCCTTGAATGATCCAAAAGAAGTATTGATTTCAGTTTCTATTGTTCGTTCAATGAGTGTTTCGTTTTGAAGCCGATATTCAATCAAATCAGCAATGGAAACGACTTTAAGGTCAAATTTCTTCGCCAATTCTTGGCATTCGGGCAACCGTGCCATGGTGCCATCCTCGTTCATGATTTCGACGATTACACCAGCAGGCTCGAATCCCGCAAGTCGAGAAAAGTCAATGGCAGCTTCGGTGTGGCCTGCACGGCGGAGCACCCCTCCGCGCTTTGCACGCAATGGAAAAATATGTCCAGGTCTGCCGAGTTCCTCATTTTTGGTCGCAGGATCAATCAAGGCTTTGATCGTTTTAGCTCGGTCTTGAGCAGAAATTCCGGTGGTGCAACCGTGGCCAAGCAAGTCGACCGACACGGTAAAAGGGGTTTCAAATGCGGCATTGTTCGCCGGCACCATTAACTCCAAATCCAATTCGTCGCAGCGATCTTCGATCAATGGTGCGCAAATCAACCCTCGTCCGTGCGTGGCCATGAAGTTGACGATCTCGGGTGTTGCATGACGCGCAGCAACCAGGAAATCACCTTCATTCTCCCGGTCTTCATCGTCGACAACGATGATGACTTCTCCGTTGCGAACGGCTTCAATGGCCGCTGGAATGTTGTCCAGTTCATTCATGGCGCAAAAGTAGGGATTAGAAAGGGGATGTGTGCCCTAAATTTGCCCCATGATTTTACCGATAGTTGCATTTGGAGATTCGGTGTTGAAGGCGGAGGCTGCCGAAATCGCCAAGCCGCACGAAGGCTTGGCGGATTTGATTGAGAATATGTGGGAGACCATGTACGATGCGGATGGAGTTGGGTTGGCTGCCCCACAAATTGGCCAGTCGATTCGAATTTTCGTCTGCGATGGCTCGCCTTTCGCAGATGGAGAGCGGGGAGATGCCTCGTGCGTTGATTTCAAACGCGTGATGATCAATCCTGTGATATTCGAAGAGTCGGACGAGTTGTGCGACATGGAGGAGGGTTGTTTGTCCATTCCGGGCATTCGCGAAGGGGTTGAGCGTCCTGTTTCCATTGGCGTGGAATATTATGATGAGAAGTGGGAGTTGAAAGAGGAGATACTCACCGGACTAGCTGCGCGAATTGTTCAGCATGAAAACGACCACCTGGACGGAATGTTGATCACCGATCATATACCGCCCATGCGCCGAAGGTTGCTCCATGGAAAGTTGCGCGACATTGGCAAAGGCAAGGTTCCTGTCAGTTATCGGATGCGTTTTCCTCAGCAGCGCGGTCGATGATGCCCTCTCTGAATAAAGCAAAGGTTGGGCTTTTCCTCATCCTTACTTTGCCGCTGATGCGCTGCACGGAAGATGCTGCTTCAAAAGGTTGTGCGGATCGCTTGACTGCAATTGCTGCCATGGAAAAGCAAATGCTTGAATCCGCAGAAACCCTGAACGCTTCATTGCGCAGCGATTTAATGCGGGCTTACGCGGAATTTTCGAACGATTGTCACGATTTTGAGCAGACACCGGAATTTCTTTTTCGAAGGGCAGATCTGCTGAGGTCCGCGGGACAATTTCAAGAAGCGATGACCCAGCTTCGTGACATCCATGATCATTACTAGGATTTCGATAAGCGTCCCGTCTGTGCGTTTTTGGTCGGCTTCATTGCTGAGGTTGAGCTCAATGACCGGGAGCAAGCACGAAAAATCTATGAGCAGGTGATTGAACTTCACCCGGAGAGTCCCGCGGCAGTTTGGGCGAAACAGTCCATTGAAAGATTGCCACTGGTGCCATAAACTCGGAAAATCAGATCGATCAAAAGCATTGTGTGATTGCAAGGGTTAAGTCGATTTCGCTTCATACTTTTGTGCCCAAATTCAAATGAAAATGGGTCAAAAATTCAGAGCAGGAGTATTGAGTGGAAATGAAGTTCGTGCCGTCTTTCAAGATGCGCAAAAAAACAAATACGCTCTACCCGCAGTCAATGTCATCGGTTCAAACTCCATCAATGCCGTGCTTGAAACGGCCCGTGATTTGAATTCGCCTGTAATTGTGCAGTTTTCCAATGGCGGAGCGGCATTCAATGCAGGCAAAGGATTGAAAATGCCTGACCAGCAAAATGCTGTGCTCGGATCCATTGCCGGAGCTCACCATGTGGATGCCCTGGCAGAGGCCTATGGTGTTCCCGTCATTTTGCATACGGACCATTGTTCACGCAAGTTGTTGCCATGGATTGATGGTTTGTTGGATGCGAGTGAAGCACACTTCGAAAAAACCGGAGCACCTTTGTTCAGTTCTCACATGATTGATCTGAGCGAAGAACCCATTGAAGAAAACATTGCGACGTGTGCGACCTACCTCGAGCGCATGCACAAGATGGGCATGTTCCTAGAGATTGAGCTCGGTGTGACGGGAGGAGAGGAGGACGGCGTAGACAACACGGACATTGATAGCAGCAAATTATACACGCAGCCAGAAGAAGTTGCCTTCGCTTACGAAGCGTTAAACGCCGTGAGCGACCAATTCACGATAGCAGCGGCCTTTGGGAATGTTCATGGAGTGTACAAGCCAGGAAATGTGAGTTTGACGCCAAAAATCTTGGACAACAGTCAAAAACACATCGAGCAGAAATTCAATACCGAAAGCAATCCGGTGGATTTTGTTTTTCATGGGGGCAGTGGTTCAAGCGTAGATGAAATTCGTGAAGCCATCTCGTACGGTGCGATTAAAATGAACATTGATACGGACATGCAATGGGCGTTCTTGAGTGGCATACGTGACTATGTCGATCATAACCACGATTACCTCAAAACACAAATTGGTAACCCTGAAGGGGCGGAGATTCCAAACAAGAAGAAGTACGATCCACGTGTTTGGTTGCGTCAAGGCGAAACATACTTCAGCGATCGTTTGAAGCAGGCATTTGAGGATTTGAATTGCGTGAACCGCAACGCCTAATGCTCAAATCATTTCATTTGAAGGCTTCCAAGTCACATCAGCGATTGCTGGAGTTGGCAAAAACGGATGGCCAACGAACGGTACTAGACTTTTTTAAAGAAGAACCGGGTCGCTTCCACTCCATGCACGCGGAAACGAATGGACTGATGATGGATTGGTCCAAGCAGCGCATTTCGAAAGCGACAATGGAAACGCTGCACGAGCTGGCTTCTGAGGCGCGCTGGCAGGAAGGTCGTAAGGATTTGTTTTCAGGATCTGCCATCAATCAAACGGAAGGAAGGGCAGTTTTGCACATGGCGCTGCGAGCAGAAGCTGGCGACAACTTCAAGGTAGATGGCGCAGATGTTATGCCTGCTGTTTTGGAGGTGCGTTCGGCCATGTTGGCCTTTGCCGATGAGGTGCGAGCCAACGCTGAAATCCACAACGTAGTGAACATCGGCATCGGTGGTTCCGATCTCGGTCCATTAATGGTGACCAAGGCCTTGCGTCGATTCCATGACGGAGGTCCGAACATTCATTTCGTTAGCAACGTGGATGGCGCTCAATTGGTATCGGTTCTCGATGGTATGATTCCGGAAAACACGCTCTTCATTGTGGTCAGTAAGACATTTACGACACAAGAAACAATGGCCAATGCGGTGGCAGCGAAAGCGTGGTTGGTGGATGCCCTGGGAACAGAAGCCGTTCAGTCACACTTTGCTGCAGTCTCCACGAACCTCAATGCTGCCGGGGATTTTGGAATAGATGCGCAGAGAACATTTGGCTTTTCAGATTGGGTTGGTGGTCGCTATAGTTTGTGGGGGCCTGTAGGGCTGTCCATTGCTTGTGGGGTTGGAAGTGGCAATTTCAAGGCGTTGTTGAAAGGGGCTCGTGCCATGGATATGCACTTTCAACAAGCTCCTGATCGGGAGAATTTGCCGCTGATCTCAGCGTTGACGGGCATATGGTCGCGCGAGTATTTGGGGATTGCGAACCAAGTGGTCTTGCCGTATGCCCAAGACTTGGATCGTTTTCCGGCCTACTTGCA
>CAXDQP010000104.1:0-7176 GCA_963991335.1 uncultured Flavobacteriales bacterium | reverse complement strand
TAAGTTTGAAGAAATTAAGTTTGAAGAAATTGTTATCAATGGAATTATCAAAACTGGAAACCGAATCTATTCTCAAATTCTATTCGGAGCAAAAAAACAGACTTGTTGGGGAATTGAAGCACGTAGACCAAATGCTGCGAAAGCTAAATGGTCAGAACCAAGACAAGGAGACTGGAGTGTTACTGACTCAAACTGGCTCAAAAGCGCGCAAAAGAGGGCCAAAAAGTATTTGGGGGAAATTCATTCTCGAACAACTGAATGAAAAGAAGCGACCATTACGTTACAATGACCTCATTGCAATTGCCATGGAAGTGAAAGGCAGTGGAGCGGATGATCACTCCAAAGTGCGTGCCAGCATTCTGAACAGTGCGTTTCGACTGCGTGCAATCCAAGGTAGAATTATCACAGTAGGCGAAGATGGTAAAAAAGATAAATTTATTGTGTCCAGGAATTGGGTGGATGATGATGGCCACATTCGGAAGAGCGACTTGAAATACCTCGCCGAAGAACACGGGTTTACTCCCAAGAGGGTAGATGTGAGCAAGATGCCTCAAGCTCGTTACGCTGAGGACTTACTTTAATCCATCTCGGATGACAAAAAAAAGGGCTCGACAGCCCTTTTTTTTTGCTCCTCAACACCACACTCATTCCTCCATGAAGGGGTAGCTGTAATGGCGCGCGGGAACCAATGTCTCTTTAATGGTTCTCGCGCTCGTCCATCTCCATAGGTTCAAAACACTGCCTGCTTTATCGTTGGTGCCAGAACCCCTCGCTCCACCAAAAGGTTGCTGTCCAACGGCAGCACCGGTGGGCTTATCATTAACATAGAAGTTGCCTGCGGAATGCTCAAGCCGTTTGGTTGCGCGATCGATTACGATTCGGTCTCGAGCAAAAACGGCTCCCGTTAGAGCGTACTCACTCGTTGAGTCAACCAAGTCCATAGTTGCTTCGAAATCATGATCTTCATAGACATAAACAGTAAGAACTGGCCCGAAAATCTCCTCGACCATGGTGGTGGAATCAGGTGTCTTCGAATGCACAACTGTTGGTGAAACAAAATAGCCGCATGATTTATCACAATGACCACCAACGAGGATTTCTGCGTCTGGATTTTGCTTTACTCCTTCAATGTAGGATTGAATTTTATCGAATGCCCGTTCGTCTATGACGGCCGTAATGAAATTCTTAAAATCCTCTGGTGACCCCATGCTCAATTCATTAACGTATCCAATGAGTTTTGGCTCCAACTCTTCCCACATACTCTTTGGAATGTAAGCACGACTTGCAGCACTGCACTTCTGCCCTTGAAACTCAAACGCTCCTCGAATCAACCCTGTGACCACTTCATCCACATTGGCAGAGGCATGCGCGAGTACGAAGTCTTTTCCGCCTGTTTCTCCCACAATTCGAGGATAATTTCGATACCGTTCAATGTTGTTCCCGATCTCTTTCCAAACATGCCGGAATACACCGGTGGACCCTGTGAAGTGCAACCCCGCTAAATCCGGATGATTGAAAACAACCTCCCCAGCTTCAGGCCCGTCGCAGGTCACCATGTTGATAACGCCGTCCGGCAAACCGGCTTCACGAAACACTTCCATGATCACGTGGGCACTAAAAACCTGAGAATCTGCTGGCTTCCAGACGATGGTGTTGCCCATGAGTGCAGGAGCCGCACAGAGATTGCCTGCGATTGCCGTGAAGTTGAAGGGAGTAATCGCAAACACAAACCCTTCCAAGCCCCGGTATTCCATTCGATTCCAAATGCCTTCCGCACTTTCCGGTTGAACTGCTTGGATCTCTTGCAAGAAATATGCATTAAACCTAAGGAAATCAATGAATTCACATGCAGCATCTATTTCAGCTTGATAAATATTCTTGGATTGTGCCAACATTGTTGCGGCGTTGATTTTGGCTCGGTAGGGCCCTGCCAATAAATCCGCAGCTTTCAAGAAAACAGCCGCGCGCTCATGCCATGGCAACGCCGACCAACCCGAACGCGCCGCTAATGCCGCTTCGATGGCCGCGGTGACGTGTGATGCGTCACCATAATTATAATGCCCCAATACATGTTGGTGATCGTGCGGCGGCGTCATTGGCATTTTATTCGCAGTCCGCACTTCTTTCCCGCCAATGAACATTGGAACATCCAACTCAACTTGGTTGTAAAGATCCCTGTACGTGTTCAACACCTCCTCACGCTCTGCAGAGCCTGGTGCGTATGACTGTACCGGTTCATTGACCGGGTATGGAACTTGAAATTGACCGTTCGCCATGAGCTTGTTTTTTATTCAATTGTATGTGCAAAGCTAATGGATGAGCTCCGAGCATCGTTCAAATCCGCCCATAACTTGTTCGCGAATAAACATGTCAAAAATGCGTTTACTTGTTTGCACCCCGTTCGTTTGCTCTGTCTCATTTAGAGCCAAGCTTAAGTCATGTCTCATTGTCGGATTCTTTCTCTTCCCAATAGCCTCTGGCCTTGACGCTCAGGGGGCGAATTGGACGGAAAAGGACCTGGCAAAAAATGTTCATCGCGCAGAGGAGTCTTTCGAAGCAGGGGAAATGAGCAAAGCGTATGGCTTGTTTGCTCATCTCGTAAGCATTGCAAGCGAACGTGCTTTCCTCCATTTCCGGTATGGCTCCATTTGCACGTACACTTCAAGCCGGCTCGGAGAAGCGGAAGAGCACTTGCGTTGGGCAAAGGACTTGGGGGTTTTGGAAACCGAGCACGCCTCTGAATGGCATTATTATCAAGGTCGATTGTTGCACTTGAATTACAATTACCAGGGAGCACTAGGTCATTATAGAGCAGCTATAGATTCTGGAAAAGCCAATGAATCTTGGTTGTCCGATGCCAAGCTTGGTTATGCCCAATGTTTCTCGAAGCAGTCCATGCCCATAGACGCGGTAAGCCTAGAGATTCACTCGAAGCTTGTTTCCCATTCCAATGATTATTTCCGTCTTTTTGAAATGCCAATCGCTGACGGACGCATTCTGAAGACTCCAGAGGCGCTCCGAACCCGCTATGACAAGAAAAACGACTATTACTCAACGATGCATTGGCTTCCTGGCAAACGACATGCCTTCTTTGCCAGCTACGGAAGGCAGGGTGACACAGGCCTCGACATTTACCGTGTGTCGGTCAATGGCATGGGAGCTTATGGTGAGCCGGTACGATTGCCAGCGCCAGTAAACAGTGAATTTGATGACTGTGCTCCAATCTGTATCTCCCTTGATAATTCGAAGGGGGGCGCTGATCAACTTTTTTTTAGTAGCTCTCGCCCTGAATCATTCGGTGGCCTCGATATTTTTCAAGTGAGCGGTGACTGGTTCGCAGCAGAACTTTTGACAGACGAAATAAATGCAGTTGGTCAGTTGCCAATGGAAATCAATAGTTCGTCCGATGAATTTCTTTATTACTCCAGCCCGAGGAGCGAATCTAAATGGCTGTCCACAAACCGAAATCAAGACTTCGAAGGCAAGGAAATCTGGCAGATCGAAGATGAGTTTGGGACATCGCAACCTGTCGCGCTACAAATTAAAATTAACGAATCCATCAAGCAAGGTCGTTTGATCATTGCCAACATCACTACTGGAGTAGAACTTCTGACACTGAACGCCAACAACCAAGAACCAATAGACCTCATCATTCAGGACAATAGCTCTCTCGCATTGGTCTGGAAAGATCAAAATGGCGTTATCCTTTGGGAAGATTCGATTCAGACGCCCTCCATAAATTCGCCAGTAATTGCGATGAATCCACTTGTGATTAGCAAAACAGATGAAGGTGACATCGGACTAATTGAGCGTCCTTCAAATTATGTGTGTGAGCCATCGCTCCAATGGAGCACTGCTGCGATGCAGGCAAATCAATACAAAGGGGTGTGGTTAGAAGATGTGAATGCTGGACTTGCGAATGATTTGCGAAACAAGAATAGTGAAGCCGCCAACATTCAGCGCATTTTATTGGCCCAAGAATCAGCCGCTCCCGGAACCTACGAAATAGGAGAACATCCGATTCCTAGCTGGGTGGTGAAGGCCTTAAAGGAAATTGGAGAAGTTAGCCCTGAAGAGACGCCAAAAACAGTTAGCAACATTCGTTCTCGAGCCATGCAACTGCAAAACAACATGGAAACAATCCACTGCTGGGAAGCACCGGGGAGCAACAAATGGGAGGTTCAAAATGCGATCAAACGATTTGGAGAACCTGCGCTTGGAGTGCTCTCAGAAAAAACAAAAGGTCTTGCTAGCGTTACGGAGAACAACTTGATTGCGTGGAAAGTCTGGAAAAACAACATTGACAGGCATTTAGCGGGAAGACTCAACATTTCTCAAGATTGGCTCACCATTTCAGATTATGTCAACGCACAAGTGAGATCAAATGAATCAGCATTGTTCCAAATCCGGGACATGCACCGACGAATCGAGGCTCATCTAGTCTATGATCGTTGGATTACGGAAGCATTTCCCATGGAATCCATTGATTTTCGCACAGAATTTATTGAATACACTGGCAAGAATCAAAACTTACTAGAGGCCATACAGCTCGCTGCCTCAAGCACTGCTCAAAAGGAAGATTCGTTAAGCTTTAAGTGGTTTGCAGCACAAGAGATTTTATGGAGCCAACTCACGGACAGCATCATCCACGTGCAGGAGCTTGGGGTATACACCTTGCCTGAAATGGAAAATGCTCAATCTTGGTTCATTCGCTCCGGGGGATTGATTGAGGACGCGAAACAAGCCAATCTTCCAAAAGAACAAACGGCCCGTGGCCACGCTGCTGTTGGCTTAGCGTGGGAAGCATTCAGCAAAGGAGCGAACAAACGGGATGTCGTGCAAGAAGAAGCTCAAATGACAGCAGGGCAATGGTGGCAAACGTTTGGGGCATCAACCGAAAATGAGTCCGATCAATACGTGGGCTTTGAGATGTTCTCGGAAAACAATGCCCCCATTGTGCGACAGGCAGAATTGTACTTGGAAGAACTCGATGTAATTCGAACAAAGAACGCTCAAACACCGACCTATAAAGCATCAATGACAAACGCAATAGCCATGCGCTCAAGCCTTGAAGCAGAATTGCACGCATTATTTGGCGGCACCGTCACACCTCGAAACTCCAAAGAAGAAATCGCTTCATCTGCCACCACAAAGGCGATCGAACAACCCATTCCCGAATCAACATCAAAGGACACATCAGAGCCTTCGGTTGATGCACAGGTGGAAAAAGACGAAGCTGACAATACTCCAATCTCAACTCCTGTCATGGATCGAGTGGTCACCACATCGACTGAAAAAGTTGAACAAAATCTTTTTACCATTCAGATAGGCGCCTTCAAAGGTTCGCCCAAAATCAAATCGAAGTGGTTCGAACAATCCATCAAACAACAATCGCTCGATGGCATCAATCGATACATGCTAGGGGCATTCGAATCTTCAAGCGATGCGCAGTCATTGCTCAAAGAAATCCAACAAGAAATCCCCGATGCCTTCATCAAAAGTGTAGCGAAAGAATCAATCAAAAATGCCGCTAAACCCAATGCAGGTGTAGAAGCCACCAAGAATCCAAACGCAAACCATAAGGAAAACAAACAGAGCAGAGGAAGGCAATTTCGATTGAAAATCTTGGAATTTGAAGACCAGCTAGAGCCAGCACAAGTAGCACGATTGCTACGGCTAGGCACAGAAATCCCGTTGACTACGATGCGGTCAGGAAAATCCACGGTGTATGTTTCTAAAACTTTCCCGAACTTGGACGCCGCGAAGAAAGCAATGGATTTATGCATTGAACGCGGATTTACAAAAACAGAACTGCAAATCATCAACGAATAGCGGGCGTCAAGTCCTTACCATCTTTATGAAACGAATCAAATACTACCGCCACATCCTCATGCAAAGGACGTTTTTCTTGCTAATCATTTCGTCTGCAACCGTTTCCGTAGCGCAGAACATCCAAATTAACGAGGTATTGGCGTCGAACGCTTCATTGGATTATGATGATTTCTTTCAATACGAAGACTGGTTAGAATTGTACAACGGTGGCGGAATTCAGGATTTGGCTGGGTATCATTTATCCGATGACCCGGATAGCCTGGACAAATGGATTTTCCCTCTTGATGACCCAGGGTTAACGACCATCCTTCCCAATGATCACATTCGGATTTGGTGTGACAATGATGAACAGCAAGGGTCCGACCATGCGAATTTCAAGCTGAGCGGAGAAGGGGAGACCGTCTATTTTGTTGACACGGATGGGATAACCATTATCGACAGCATTTCATTCGGCATTCAGCAAGACAACATCTCTTTTGGGGCCGCTTGTGACGGGTGCACAGAATGGCAATATTTCAATAGTCCAACTCCGAATGCGCCGAATGCCGAAACAATACTCAGCCCATCAGTATTGTACATCAATGAAATCCAAGTGGCTAACGCATCTACGGTGGCGGATGAACTGAATGAGTTTGATGCCTGGGTTGAACTCTTTAATCCGAATGACGAGCAGGTGAACCTTGCGGGCTACACCCTTGAGATCAACGGAGTTTCACACACATTTGAAAACAATGAACCTTGGCTGATCACCATCCCATCAAATGGGTTCCAGATTTATTGGTTCGACAATGAAGTTGAACAAGGAAGCAACCACGTAGCGCTTGCACCAACAGAAAGCGGCACGCTCAGCCTTGTGGGCAATGACGGTATAACGATCGATTCTGCTGAATGGAACGATGCTTTGCCTGAGGATCAGAGCTGGGGAAGGGAGCAGGACGGATCGCTCAATTGGACGGTTTTTGATTTCCCAACTGCTCGTGCTACCAATACCCTGCAAATTATCCAGCCCGGAGACCTCGTTATCAATGAAGTCCAATCGGATAATTTCATCACGTATCCCGATAATACTGGGGAGTACGATGATTGGATTGAAATTTATAACTTCGGCAATACGCCGATAGACATCGCAAATTATTATTTAACTGATCGTCTGGATCAGCCACAGAAGTGGTTGATACCATCCTGCAATTGTGACTCAACAATCGTTCCTCCGTCTGGCTTTGTCATGATTTTTGCAGACGAAGACGGGTCACAAGGTTGGAACCACGCGAATTTTAAGGTGAGCTCGAACGGTGAGTCACTTGCCCTCCGCTCACCGGATGGCTTCACCATCGCTGATGCCAT
>CAXDQP010000103.1:0-7247 GCA_963991335.1 uncultured Flavobacteriales bacterium | reverse complement strand
GGATCGGAGTGTTAATGGCTGGAATCATTTTGAGCGATTCAAAAGGCTGGTTTGACGCTCCCATTGACGCGAATCCACATATCTTGAAGCGATGGAAGGCATTGAAAAACATGAAAGAGCAAGGTCAAGACGTCGATGTCTTGATTTTGGGCAATAGCCATGCTTACACGGGGATCAATCCGAAGCATATGAGTGCGAGGTTGGGCATGACATCATTTGTCTTGGCGAATAATTCATCCATTTGGACAGACAGCTATTGGACCCTTCGTGAGGCGCTGTTGTGGTGCACTCCGCAAGTGGTAGTGATTGAAACGTATGGTTTGAATGATCAGGGTTTAGGGGGCGAGAAGCCCGTTCATCTCGTGAATCAAATCCGAGCGTTTGATGCGCGAAGTGATTTCAAAACAAAGTTGGTCTCAACGCCTGATTTGTTCGATTTGGAAGATATGCCAAAGGCGTGGAGTCAAACGATTCGGAATCATCATTATTTGTGGGAAAACCGGGAACAGATTGCAGCAAATGTAAAACGCGGCACTCCCATGCCGGGGCCAAAAGTCAATGACCTTTATCTGGGACGATTCGTGCGATTCACCAGTGGGTTGACGCCGGAGAATTTAGCTGCATATGATTCCATCCCAGTTCCCGTTGAGGGGGGGGCTCAAGTTGTTCATCCGCGCAATCGCGAGGCCGCAAGGTGGATCACTGAATTGTGTGACGAATTGGGAATCAAGCTGATGGTCGTCACTCTGCCGATGCATTCGAAACATGTTTCAGACACAGAAATTTGGGCCGGATACCTGGGCGAGGTTGTGGAGTCTGAGATGAATGGTGCACCCTGGTTGAATTTGCAGCTTGATTCATCGTACGTCAACAATCCGGATTATTTCGAAAACACCCTCAAGGCGAATCAGCACATGACCTATAGAGGGTCCATTGCGGCTTCCAAGGATATCGCTCAGGTGATTTTAGACGAGTGGGAGGGAGAGTTGGATCGCCGAAATAACGATAGTGCTTGGGTTGAGCTGTTTCACCAAGAGGAGGGTTTTTATGCGTACAACATCTCAGGCGGTTCCATTGAATTGGAAGGATTTCGCCTGTTGGCAAACGAAATGGTAGTGGGTGAACTGTCTATCCTGGACGCAGCGGAATTCACGAACAAGCAAAGTGGTGAGAATAAGTTCCTGCAATTCAGAGTCGACGCTACTTCTAGTGGAGAAGGAATCCATTCGGGATCTCCACTTCGAGCGCAATTCACCTTTCGAGTGGGCGAAGGAAAGGTACAGCGTGCGGTCATTGATCTTCGACTGAATCGAGAGCTATCCACAGATGATGTTTTCATTTATCAGAAGTTGATTGTTAAGGATGCCGAGCTTCTAAAGCTTGAAGCGGTGGCAATTTAGATGCTATAACTTGCTCATGAGAAGTCATGCCTGTGTGGTCATCACTTTATTTCATGGTAGAAGCAACCTTCTCGTGATTCGATGCGTCGAGGTTACTCAAAACAAAGAACCCTTTTCAAATGCTTCGAAATTGCCTCGTTATCATTGGTCTTATGTCTTGTTGTGCATTGATGCATGCACAATACACTGCCATTCCGGATGAAAATTTCGAAGTTGCCCTCATCGCCTTGGGACTGGATGCGGGAGAGCCAGATGGCCAGGTTTTGACTGCTAATATTGCTGAGGTCGATGATTTGAATGTCAATGATGCAGGCATTTCTAACTTGACGGGATTGGCAGGATTTGTTGCGTTAGAGCGGCTGCATTGTGCGGGTAATGAGTTGGATGTCATTGATCTCACAGCTCTTCCTTTGCTTTACTATTTGCACTGCAATGACAATAATCTGACGAGCTTGGATTTTTCGATGAATCCATTGATGCGTACCATATTGTGCTCGCGTAATCAGCTTGTTGCAATTCCGACTGATAACTTGCCTGTGCTGCGCCAATTCGCGTGCGCGAGTAATGTCATCACAGCACTAGACGTTTCAAACAACCTTGAACTCGATGGTCTATACTGCCAAGAAAATGGTCTCACTGAGTTGGATTTGAGTGCCAATACAGTGCTCGAGTCATTGCGTTGCAATGACAACGCATTGATTGAGCTCGACTTGAGTGCATGTGTGGAGCTGGAAGATTTCAATTGTTCGAACAATTTTTTGACCTGCCTGAACCTCAATACCGGCATGCAAACCCAACTTCAATACGACGATGAGAAATTTCAAGCCTTGGGCAATCCTGAGTTGACGTGCATTGAAGTCTTTGATCCCGAGTGGGGGGCAGCAAACCTTGCGCCATTTTTTGATGGAGCAGTGAGTTTTTCAGATCAATGTGACAATGCCTGTTCGACACAAGCCAGCAGTATTCAGTCGATTCAGTTCGAGAACCGATCCCTTGTTAAGGTGATGGATTATCTGGGGCGGGAAGTAGCTGTGACCTTCAATACGCCACTGATCTACCTTTTTGACGATGGTACTGTGGAGCGTGTTTTTCTCTGCAATTGAGACCCGAAGAGACATGTTTTCCATCTCCAGGCGCTTTTTGCTTAACAAAATGGAACAACTGAGCCAGCAAAAGACTATTGGCACGTTTCGCTGTAGTAAGAGAGCAAAATCAACAAATCAGAGATGCTCACCAGCCCATCTTCATTGAGGTCCGCGGTGCATTCTGAAGTGCAGCCAAATTCAGCCAAAAGAAACAAGACGTCCGCCACGGTAACTGCCAAGTCGCCGTTGATGTCTCCGGGACAAGCGCAGGGTTCGCAAGTTCCGTCGTTGTAGTTCGCATCGGGATTGAAATTACATGCCGAGGCAGTGGTGCAGCCCGCCTCGCAATCGCCAAGGATGTTCATGTCCAGCCAATCCAGGCGGCCGTCGATCCAATTTCGCATGAAATCCAACTCCTCTTCATAGGTGTCTCCCACAAAGGAGTTCGGCCATACCCATTGCCCGAGTCGCGGCCAGCGTGCGTGGTCGCGTGCGCTGGCATCTCCCAGCAAGGTTGCTAACGAATCAATGGTGCTGTGAATGCTTTCATTGCTCCACGCATCGGATCGGTATTCTTCCCAACGGCAACGTGTCAAGTCACGGTAGGTAGGATACACCAGCATTCTCTCACACCAAAAAGAGTAGGAGTTTACGCAATCGGTGTTCACTTCAAATCCTTCGGTAATGGCAGCTTCGCAGTAGTTGGCGTTCCCCAGGCTGAGGTTGTAGTCCCACCAGGGGCCCATGACAATTTTGCCACCGTTTGAATCCTTTTGTTTGTAGAAATATGTGCTCAGGCGGTAGCCGTCGATATTTTTGGATAGCTCATTGATCAAATACAGGTCGATGAAGGAATACGCATCAATGTATGGCATGTAACCCATCGCTGGGTCTGTAAAATTGGGTCCAGCAAGGGCGTCTTCAAAAGCGGTAATGTGGTCTTCGATGTAGGCAATCTGAGGCGCATTGAGTTCATCAATCTCCGGTTTGTGAAACTGAACGTAAAGATTGTCTCCTGCTACCGTGGAGTAGGGTGATTGCCAGCCGCCGCTGAAGTCTCCTGTGAATTTATCAATCTTCAGGATGTAACCACCCGTGAGTTCGTTTCCTTCGATGTCCTCCGGCAAAAGGGTGGCGATGTCTACACGGTTTTCGTCACGCTTGATGTTTTCCATCAGCATATAAACGCCTTGGTAGTCGCCATTGATGAAAAGCTCGCAATAGCGACGTCGCGGGGTGTAGCGGTTCAGTTTTTCGCCCAGTTCAAAGACCACAGCATTGCGCATCAATGTTTTGTCCGTGTACGGGCCATGAAGAATCCAATCATTTTCTTCAGGCATGCCGAGCAACGATACGTTGTTGTTTTGACCCTCTGCGTCTTGGGTTTCAAGCGCATACGACTTCTTCGGAAACATTTGCGATGAAGACCCTCGGATTTCGATGGAAATGAGGCCGTCGTAATCGTTCGGGGAATCGCCGATTTGATTGAACCCAGAAGCATTGTTGATGATGGCCATGTTCGCCACAATCCGGGGGTCATCGAGAATTGGACCGTCGGATGTCAATTCCACAATCGGCAGATTGGATTCGTCAAAGTAGATGCACGATCCGTCATCTTCGGTCGCAAGAGGCAGGTAGTTGAGCGCCTCAGAATTGGTGCAGCCTGTGATTTCGGTACACGTCCCATCGGTTGTGCATTGACCAAAGCAAGTGCTGACAGTCGTGTCCTCCTGGATGTTGTCAAGCATTCGGTCGTTGTAATTTTCGGGGTGAGCGCACTCCAAACCCGCAATGTTTTCCTTGCAGCTCCAATCCAGGCAATTGCCATTTAAAAAGGTGTAATAACCTGTAAATCCATCCGGCACAGGGATGGTTACGGTCCATGTCCCATCGCCATCTGAATCGGTCATGGGATGATCTCCCGCCACTCCAAAGAAGCTTCCTCCAGCGACAAAAACGCCGGTTGGTGCGACCATCTCGTTCGTCATATTGAGGTTGAATGTGACGTCATGCACATCTGAAGCCATGGGATTGAACCATGCGGGGGGAGCTTCAAGGCCTAGCCCACTAGCCGTCGTACCCACCATCAAAAACGGCCGTGCAGTCAAATCGGATGAGTTCGGATTGACATTGTGCAATTCGATGGACAGGTTGTTCGCGCCTTCGACCAAAAGACCAGCAAAGTCAAAGTCGAAGATTGGAGGAATTCCTCCTGCATAGAGAACCGCTTCGTGGTCCGTCGCGAGGTTTTGGTTCCACGCGATGAACGATCCTGTACTTCCGGCATTGCCTCGTGCAATTTCAGTGCCATTCAAATAGGCAACGAATCCATCATCATAGTCCATGAAGAAATCGACGTCCAGCCAGGAGTCGAGATTTTCAACTTGAAACGTATGGCGCAAGTAGAGCGAAGGGGTGGAGGAGACTATTGTGGCGTCATCTCCATCGCCGTATCCAAAACCGGATGGCCCCTCGAGCCATGAGGCGTCATTGAATTCGGGGGTATTCCATGCTGCATTGGGCTGACTTGTCGGGACCAGGTAATGCCAGGATGTACCGTCCGTCAACACCGCTTCCCAGTGGTCGATGTCTTGCTGGGCGTTCATCCCAATGGGTGTGCTGAACATGAACCATAAATAGACAAATGGCTTGGGGAGAATAACTTGGTGCGTTCGGGACATGCCTAAAGATATTGAACCCTTGTCGAAATTGACTTAAAAAAGAGATCCGAGACTTTGTTGCCCATTCCCTTCATTCGGCCGTTGGTGTCATATTACCTTTCCCGCATGGAAACAAAAGAACCTGCGCGCATGCGCCACGCTTTGCATTATGTCGTTGAATTCCTCGTCATCCTGCTGGGCATTTCAGTTTCTGTCTTTATTGAAAAAGACAATGCCCGGGTGTATAAGGAAGAAATCAAAGATCAAAGCCTCACACGGATTCTGCAGAACATCGCACAGGACAGTACGGACTTAGAATTCAATGTTTATTTCCATTCTGTCGGCGCAGCTTCTTGCGATTGGATGGTAAGCCACCGGTCGGATTATCAGCAGTTCCACCCCGACACGGTGGGCAAGCACTGCTCGCTCTGCTTGCAAGCCAATACTATTTTTGTCGACAACCAGGAGGAATACAGAGGGTTGCAGAGCTCTGGCCTCATCGAGTTAATTGAGAATGACAAGTTGGCGAATGCGCTACAGTTGAAATATGTACAACATGAATTTTTGCGTCATTTGGAAACAGAAATTGTTGAACAATGCGTGGAGGCGATGCCATCCTTCTATGACGAATTCGAAGCACCGGAGAATTTTGAGCGCTTCGACGGTTTCGTGGTTCAACGACGCTGGATGGGCGGCACGTTGGAGTCCTCTTGGATCGAACGATTCATTGATATCTCATCCATGCGGGGGTTTTATCGCATGCAAATGGAACATTGCTTGAGAAGTGATGCCGAGTTAAAGGCTTGGATTGAAGCGGAAATTGATCAATAAAAGCGGAAATTGGGCATGGATGCGCGTATCAAATCCGATAAGTGCCATAGAATTGTTAATTCTGCAATGATTTGGCAAATAGGCAAATGAAAAGGTACTTTCTTTGAACCCGTGAATCGTTATCAGTCCATAAAATCGCGCTCTTTCAGCACTCTCGGGTTGGTCCTGTGGATATCTGTAATGGGGCTGCAGGGTTTTCATGAATGGACACATCATGCTCTGCATCATGGGTCCACGGGCGAGCATCACGCGCATTGCGATCACCACCATGGTCACGTTTCAACACCTTTGCCGCTCGGCGAAGCTGTAGCAGCGAATGACGCTTGTGAATTGTGTGATTGGGATTGGTTGCCTGCAGGATCGATTGACTCAAAAGCGTTGCACGGGCTGTCTATGCAATGGTGCGAGCCGTTGAAAGTAGGCTCGTTAGAATCGGGGCATTGTCCTCAGCACTGCAACGAATCAAAAAGCCATAGAGGGCCGCCGTGGAAAGCGTGAGTTGACTGACCGCTTTTTTCATTTTTCATCTCTTTCTAATGCGTGCAATCATTCCTGCTCTTATAGCTGGAGTTTGCAGGTGTGGAGTGAAATGGTGGCTTTATGGTGTCTTTTTCCTCGTTGCAAACGCAACGTTGGTCAAAGCGCAAAATGTTTCCTTTTCAGAAATCAACGGACACATACTTCGCACAGAATCGCAGATTCCAGTGCAGGGTGTCTTCCTGGTGGCTTGGCCTTGCGGCGAGACCACTGTGACAGATCGATTTGGTTTTTACCAGATCGAATGTCCGTTGGGCATTGATTCCATCACTTGTACAGCTTCATTTTTCGAGACGCAAACCGATCTTTCGGGGACGAGTGATCATTTGGACATTTGGTTGACGCCTCTTGAGGTGCAGTTGGACCTCGTGGCAATCGAATCTCTGAGGTCTCCCGAACCTGAGGCCCAGCGGCTTGTAGGCCGGGATTTGATGCAGGAATTGGATCGAACTCCGGGCCTGCAGAGCCTGGATTTGGGGGATGCCATGATGCAACCGGTGGTTCGGGGCCTACTCGGCTCTCGTGTGGCATTCCTGGAAGATGGCGTACCGCAACAGGGAGCGCGATGGGGAGCGGACCACGGTGTTTTAGCTGATCCGGTCTTGTATGGGTCCATGGAATGGATTCCAGGCGGAGGTCACCTATGGTTGGGTCCGGAATCGGTGGGTGGAGGGTTGCGCCTGACCTCACCAGAACCAAGTGAAAAACTCGGAGCTGAGCCCGCCATCGGCATG